>JABEVH010000088.1 GCA_013043915.1 Pseudomonadales bacterium | reverse complement strand
CTCCCAGGGGCTGGTAGACCACCCGAGCTTTGGCGGGTAAATGCAAAGGATTAACATGGCGCTTTTGTGGACGCATCCACGTACGCACGTTCTTTTGATAATATTTGATACCTTCCAGCGAGGTCATGATTTCTGCAAACTTCGTCTCATCTAATGAGCGATGACCAAAATCTTCTGATACTGCCTGTGCCAGCTGATCCTGGTAGCGGGCAATGATCTCGCGTAATCTTTGCAGCTGAGCAATCCTGTCCTCTGCCGAAAGCATGGGCTGCGACCTAAAAGCTGATTTCTGCGCTTGAAATACCCTTTGCAACTCAGCCACGGCAGGGCTTTGCGCTGTATCTAGGTGAACGACATTGGCAACCATAGCCTCATCCTCGCTGTCACTGAACGTGGGTTTAGGCTTTCCCTTTTAGAGTATTTGCTCTAGACTGTCAACACCTAGGCGATGGTTATGATTCAAACTTCCATGAAAACTCGCGACCGTATCCTGCACATCAGCCTACAGCTTTTTAACGATCGCAGCGAACGCAGCGTGACTACCAATCATATCGCTGCCGAACTGAACATGAGTCCGGGGAACCTTTACTATCATTTCCGTAACAAGGAAGCGATCATTTTTGAACTCTTCCTGCAGTATGAGCAGCGCACACGTGAGTTTCTGACCGCCAGCGAAGAAAAAGCGGTCACTTGGCAGGATATCATGGGCTACTTTCAGGCCATAGCCCGCAATATCTGGGACTACCGTTTCTTGCACCGTGATATGGAGCAATTACTAAATCATGATGAAAAATTGCTTGAACGCTACCGTATCTTTGCCCAGGAGGTCATGCGTTCGGGCCGTCATATCATGCATCTAATGAAGCAATCAGCCCTGATTGAGGCCAGTGAAGATGAACTCGATGCCCTCATTATCAACATCTGGGTGATCACCACCAGTTGGGCTCCCTTCCTACATAGCACAGCCGTATTTGGCAGCATTGCCACAGATCTGAACCAGGACATGATCAAACGGGGTATTCGCCAGGTCATTCACCTGCTGTCGCCTTATCTGCGTGGCCAAGCCCGAGATGCCGTCCCTGCCACCTTAGCTTACTATAGCTAAGTTACGGGATAAATATCTTAAAAACGCCTCCGCCTAAGCTGCTGTCATTACTCAGCTCAATGCGGCCACAGATACCGTTGCGCTGGTGCAGTGCTGCGATACGCCCGGAAAAATATAGCCCTAAACCTGTACTACCGCTGGACTGATTGATCCCCAAAATATAGTTGGACTGAGCTTCGACCATGGCAGCAGGATAACCTTGCCCATCATCCTCCACAGCAATGATGGTAAAAGGCTCCTCAACCCAAATACGAATAAGTATATGCTCACGTGCATAGCGTATCGTATTGATCAGTACATTGGAGATCACCGTCCCCATCAGGTTATTGTCAAAGAAACCTTCATAGACATCACCCTCCAGCCGTGTATCACAACTAATGTGTCTAGACTGCAGTAACTCCTGATGCATGGCCAGCTGGGATTGAACAAAATCTTCCAGGTCCTGCCAAGCCGGGTGCATGGGTAGCTGGTTAATCCCCATTTTGTACAAACCCAGAAGTTGTACCAGCATGCCATTGAGTCGCCCGGATTCGTACTCGATGACACCTCGCTCAGAGGTCCATACCAGGTCCTCGGGTAAGGCCTCAAGCCAGCTGCCATAAGCCTGCAGCAACATTCCCAGCGAATTTTTCATATCATGCACAGTAGAGGCAATCACTGTCGAAAAATCCAGTCCTGGTGCTGTTTTGCCCGCAGAATCAGCCTTTGCCATATCTATCTCCCTGCCACCAAGACTCATCAAAGCGCTAGCGCCACTTTGCGCAACATCTGAAAACGCTCGAATCGGTTATCGTTAGGTGGCATGCCATTAAGGTTATTCAGAAAATCCATACATTCCTTTTTCAAGGCTTCTTTCTGTTCAGGCTGAATTTTAGTCAACTGCAGCAGGTTCTGAACGGCATTGAGCACCATAGTGATATTTCGTGGTTGCAGGCGGCTTGCCTCTCGAAAAGGTTGCATAGCTTCGGCAAACTGACGCTTTTCATAGAGCAAAACTCCGTCGCGATTCAGTTTTCGTGCCTCATTAGCGCGATCTACCAGCAAAGCCCCGCCTTCCTGCGATGACACGGTGGATTGAACCTGAGGGTCATCGCCATACATCTCAGCACAGGTTTGCAAAACATGCGTCGCTGTCTCTGCCTGCCCCATATCACGCAGCTGGTTAACCACCTCAACCGCCACCTCGGCAGAAAAGAAGTGGGGCAGATGTTGCGCTGCCTCAGCGGCTTTTTTTGCCAGTATTTCCGCCTCTTTCAACTTGCCTGAGTTCTTTAGCAGGGTTGCCTGGGCTAAGGTGTTTCTAACGATGACTGCCTTATCATCCGCGTAGTCTTTGTTAACTTCACTGACCATGCTCATGACTTCTTCCTGATAACGTCGGTCCATCAATTCGCCGGAATTTACTGCCTGCGCATTCACGACGTTAACAAAATTCAGGTAATTATCTGGACTTTTAAGGCATGAACCACGTCCTAGACCCACGGCCTCACGAAATGCCCGCGCCGCAATGTCCAGGTCACCATTGACCTTGGCCAAAGCACCCAACTGCATTTGGCGGCGTATAGCGCGTGGGGATGTTTTAAGTGCCTCTTGAATCGTGGCTTGGGCTGCAGCAAGCTGGCCCTGCTTTTGCTGGGCTTCAGCCATCACATCATACAATGCTGGCAACTGCGGGTATTGCTGTATGGCATCGGACACAACAACCTGAGCCTGCTGGGCATCACCTCGCGCTACCAGTAATCGACCCAACATCAAGAATGCCCAGGGCACGGGACGTTGCTCAAGCATGGAGCGCAGCATGGTTTCCAGCTCTTTGCTTTTACCCATCTCTTGCAAAGCCATGGCTTTTTTGCGCAAAGCCATGGCAGCATAACGTTTGTTATTAATCATCAGCTCATCACAAGCCTTGATCATTTCTCCCCATGCCGATTTGGCAGCAGCTGAGTTGATCGCCGTCATAGCCTCACGCCGCTCTACCAACTTATCTAGCCGCTGCATCAAGGAAGCACGATTAAACGGTTTAGTTAGATAATCATCAGGTTCATATTCCATGGCTCCCATGACCATAGCCTGCGTGTTTTCAGCCGTCACCATGACAAAAATGGTATGCGGTGGAAGCAGTTTCTGCAGGACAAGTTCCTCCAATACCTGTTGACCATCCTTGCCTGGTCCTAAGTTGTAGTCATGCATGATGATGTCGTACTTTTTCTTTCTGCACATCATTATGGTTTCTTCACCGCTCGTGGCCACGTCCACCATCGTGGCCCCAATCTGCCGCAACATCGACTTAATCGAGTTGCGAAATTCGGTAAAGTCATCAACCACCAAAAAATTCTTATTCGTATACGAAATCATTCCATACGCCTCACGGCTCTCTTGAACTGATAGTTCTCTTGCCATAGCCAGCAGTATAGTCCATAGATGCCTAGCCCTCTAACGATCGCTTGGACTAGTCAGCCGGCTTCCTGATCTGGATAATGGATACCCATAGATAATGAGCTTGATTCATGCGAACATTTCTGCAAGTTTTGCACGATATTGATACTGAGTACCTGTATACCCCAGCGACCTTCTATAATGGCTTGGGCCATGCTCCTCTGGTTAATCTAGCGGGTACCAACGAAGGCTCTTGCCGTGTATTCACTTATGCTTTATTGGTCAACCTGGATGAGCAGCAAACCCTGCAACTGTTTGCCGAACATTATCAGCACGTTCTGGATCACCCCGATGGCGTAGATCACCCCAACGTGCGGCGTTTTATGCTTGATGGCTGGCCCGGCATCAGGTTTTTTTCCTCAGCACTTCAGGTTCGTCCGTCATGACTTTCCTATTTTATGTATTGATGGTTGTCTTTGGTTTGGTGCTATACCTGCTGCCTATCACCCTGAATGCTCTGGTGGTCTGGGTCTCTGCCTTGATCGTGATAGGACCACGTACCTTCCTGCAAGCCTTTAAAGCTGTGTTTTGGACCTGGTTAAAACTTACAGGCCTGGTTGCTTTAAATATCTTGGCCCTGTTATTGGGCCATGGGCTATGGCTGTTTATTATCATCCCTCTGTCTGGTCTGTTTGGATTATGGCTGGCGCTCACCACGTATGCTCACCATCTGCGCTGCAGTATCGCCATATCTGCCCTGATCTTCTTGGTCAGTCTGGTAATCAATGGGCTGTTGTTTTCCCAAACACCTTTGTGGCTGCTTTTACATCAGCCACATGCCCTGCAGCAGATGATGCATGCACCCGGCTCAGGCGTAGTGATTTAGCAGCAGCCATCCTATAGAAGCAGCCAGTATCAGGGCGGGCAGGGACCAGCGATGAAAACGTATCCATAGTCCCGGTGGAACGCCCTGCCAACGCAATACGATCAGGTTAGCCAGCGATCCACTGGCTAACCCATAGCCTCCTATATTGACCGCATAGGCTAAATCACGCAGAGGTAACTTCAACGGCACGAGCAGCACACTGGCAGGAACATTGCTCAATACCTGAGAAGCCAGGATGGCACTGACCAAGGTATGTTGTGGATGTTGCCTCATGCCTGATAGCAAAAGTTTTATCCAAGCAAACTGGCGTAACTCACCCATCAGCACAAACATGACTAAAAATGTGCTGAGCAGCGGCAGGTTCAGAGAGCGAAATAATACAGGCCGCCATAGCATCCATGGAATCAACATGAGCAGAGCCCAGAGGCGCAGATGCATTTCCGTCAGCATCAGAAACGCTGCGTACAAGAGCAGGGCACTTCTCCATAAGCGCGTATCTACCTGAGTTTTAGGCGCCGGCTGCAAAGTTCCTGTCCTGTTCGGAAACACCCACCAGGTTACTGCCAGCAGTAGCACCATCAAACTTACCGCCAAGGGCGTCATCATCCCGACAAACTGGACAAAACCAATGCCTGACATCTGCCATAACAGGATATTTTGTGGATTACCCACAGGAGACCATAAGGAACCGGTATTGACCGCAAGTGCCTCAAAAATCAGTAAAAGCGATAAATCATGGTCGCTGAGGCGCGCCACATGCATGGTAATCGGCAACAGAAGAAAAAGCGTTAAATCGTTGGTCAATACGGTGGACAGCAACACACCGGACAACACCAGCAACATCGCCAGACTGCGCTGGCTATGACCTTGCTGCAATATACTCCAGGCTAAACGCTCCAGTACGCCACTATGTTCAAGCGCCTGTGTCAATATCCCTAAACCGGCCAATACTTCCAAAGTTGGCCCATTGATCCACGCCAATAACTGGGGAAGACTTACAGGTTTTGCGCACGCAAGAACAACCGCTGCGGCTAGCAATATCAGCAGCAAGCGGTCCTGTAGCAAAGACTTACAAGGTATTACGCCGGAACAGGGCACGGGCACTGATATTGATGACCACCACAGAAACGCTGATCAGGGCGGCTCCTGCCCAGGCTAAGGCCTGCCAATTATCGTAAGGACTCATGGCGTACTGAAAAATCACCACAGGCAGGTTAGCCATGGGCTGATTCATATTCAGAGAATAAAACTGATTGTTTAGGGCTGTAAACAGCAAAGGCGCCGTTTCTCCACTGATCCGTGCAATCGATAATAACACCCCTGTGACAATGCCATTGCGCGCAGCGGGTATACAGATCATGACAATGGCCTGACGGCGAGTAGCTCCCAGAGCATAGGCACCCTCACGCAACACATCCGGTACCAGCAACAGCATGTTCTCTGTGGTACGAACCATGATAGGTAGAGCGATGATAGCCAGCGACACTGCTCCTGCCCAACCAGAAAAATGCTTCATGGGTACAACCATGATGACATAGACAAACAAGCCGATGACGATGGAAGGAGCAGACAACAGAATATCGTTAACAAACCGTATGACCGACGCCACTTTATGATTCTTACCATACTCGGCCAGGTAGACGCCTGTAATGACAGCTACAGGCGTAGCGATCAAGGTCGCCAGCATGACCATGGCCACGCTGCCAACAATCGCGTTCCACAGCCCCCCGGCGGTATCAGGTGGTGGTGTCATCTGCGTAAACAAGGCTGTATTAAAAGCAGATAAACCACGCTCAAACACAGTTAGCAATATCCAGAGCGGAATAGCCAGGCCGATAAGGGTAATCATCCATGCTACCGCTAGGGCCAGGTGATTGATCCATTTACGTTTT
>JABEVH010000087.1 GCA_013043915.1 Pseudomonadales bacterium | reverse complement strand
CCGTTGTTTTGCATCCTGATCGTCCTATCCATGGACTTAGAGATTCCAAACAGTTGAGTTCACAGCGGCGGGTGGCGCTGGCTGCTGAAATTCGTGATCGTGCCTGGGCATGGTCGCTAGGCCGGGCTGAGGCTTGGGAAATCGATCAATTGAATATATTGCAGGCAACCATGCTGGCCATGCGACGCGCTGTTCTGGCTTTGCCCTGGATGCCTGACCGCGTTCAGGTTGATGGTAACCGCTGTCCTTTCCTGCCTATGCCGGTTGAAGCTATTGTGAAAGGCGATAGCAAGGTGGCTGCGATCAGCGCTGCCAGCATTCTGGCTAAAGTAGCAAGAGATGAAGAGATGTATGCGCTGAGTTTGCAACATCCGGCCTATGGTTTTGACCGTCATAAGGGATACCCAACCCCTAAACATCTGGCAGCTCTTGAGCAATGGGGTGTACTGCCTGAACATCGCCGTACGTTTGGTCCGGTAGCTCGTATCCTGGCAGGACGGTCGGCATGATCACTCCCATGGTCCATCTGCGTGTACACAGCGAATATGCACTAGAAGACAGTATTGTGCGACTGGATGATCTGCTAAAGCGTAGCCAGGCACTGGGTATGCCGGCGGTGGGGCTAACGGATCCCTGTAATCTCTATGCTCTGATCAAGTTCTACCGGGGAGCGCGCAGTCTGGGGATTCAACCTATTGCGGGTTCTGATCTTGAGTTGGCTGCTGATGAGGGCATGGTTACCCTGTTGGTACGTGATCGGGAGGGTTATGGCAATCTCATTCGTTTGATTTCACAATGCCATACGCAGTCACAGGGTGAAGAGCGTCGTGTCGCTCAGCGTTCCTGGATCGAAGCAGCAGCGCCGGGGTTGCTGATACTGCTAAGCCGTTATAGCGATGTGGGTCAGGCGCTAGAGCGTTCGGATAGGCAATTGGCGGCAAAACGCCTAGCGCATTGGCAGGGTATTTTTGGTGTCGATCAAGTCTACCTGGAGTTGCAGCGTACCGGTCGCCGTGGCGATGAAGCCTTTGTGCATGCGGCAGTAGATCTTGCTGAACAAGGTCAAGCTCCGGTAGTAGCAACCAATGATGTGCGTTTTTTGCACCGCGAAGATTTTGAAACTCATGAAACCAGGGTCTGCATCGCCGAACGAAGTACGCTGGGAGATCCCAAGCGAAGCAGACGCTATAGCCCTGAGCAGTATTTTAAGTCCAGCGAAGAAATGTTGGCTCTGTTTGACGATATCCCCGAAGCTCTGGCTAATACCTTGCATATTGCCCGGCGCTGCAATCTTGAGTTGACCCTCGGCAAGAGTTTTTTGCCTGATTTTCCGGTACCTGCGGGTCTTACCATTGAAGACTATCTGGTGCTTGAGGCCAAGCAGCGTTTAGAACAGCGCTTGAATCGTTTGCTGCCGGCAGGTATGCCGGAGCGCGCAGAGCAGGCTGCGGTATACCATGATCGTCTTAACCTCGAGTTAAGCATTATCAATCAGATGGGCTTTGCCGGTTACTTTCTGATCGTGATGGATTTTATACGATGGGCTAAAGAAAATGGTGTGCCGGTTGGGCCAGGGCGAGGCTCGGGTGCGGGTTCCCTAGTGGCCTATGCCTTGAACATCACCGATCTTGACCCGATGCGTTACGATTTACTGTTTGAACGTTTCTTAAATCCAGAACGTGTATCCATGCCGGATTTTGATATCGATTTTTGCATGGATGGTCGTGACCGGGTGATTGATTATGTCGCGGAAACGTACGGTCGTGAGGCGGTTTCCCAAATCATTACCTTTGGTACCATGGCAGCCAAAGCCGTGGTGCGCGATGTCGCACGTGTCCTGGGAAAACCCTACGGTTTGGCCGATCGCATGGCTAAATTGATTCCTGCCAAACCGCCTGGAATTACCCTGAAAAAAGCACGGGAAGAGGAGCAACAACTCGATAATCTACTGACCGACACGGCCGAACGTGATCATGAGGATGCTCTGGAGATCTGGGAGCGTGCTTGTCAGCTGGAAGGTATAACGCGTGGTGTAGGCAAGCATGCCGGTGGGGTTTTGATTGCCCCCGGGCGGCTGACTGACTTTACAGCTATATTTTGTGATGAAGATGGCAAGTGGGTCAGCCAATACGATAAAGACGATGTTGAAAAAGTGGGCCTGGTTAAATTTGACTTTCTTGGGCTGCGTACTTTGACCATTATCGACTGGGCCATGCGTGATATTCAGGTCAGCCGACAGATCCAGGGTGAAGCTGCTCTGGATCTGGAGCTTTTGCCGCTGGATGATGCGGCAACCTACCGCATGATCGAAGAGGGGAAAACCACAGCCGTCTTTCAGCTTGAATCCCCAGGCATGAAAAACCTGCAAAAGAAACTCAAGCCTTCAAATTTTGAGGATCTGATTGCCTTGGTGGCACTGTTTCGGCCTGGACCTCTCGACTCAGGCATGGTTGATGATTTTATCAATCGTAAGCATGGTCGTGCTGAGGTGGCTTATCCAGACGCACAGTATCAGCATGAGTGTTTACAACCTGTCCTGGCTCCCACTTACGGCGTCATTGTTTATCAAGAGCAAGTGATGCAGATCGCTCAGGTCATGGCTGGGTACTCACTGGGTGCTGCTGATCTATTGCGACGCGCCATGGGTAAAAAAGATGCAGCCGGGATGGATCTGCAACGTGCGCAATTTATGCAGGGCGCGGCGCAACAGGGCATTGATGCTGTCCTGGCTGGACATATTTTTGACTTGATGGAAAAGTTTGCCGGCTATGGCTTTAATAAGTCGCATTCAGCCGCTTATGCCTTGCTGTCTTATCAGACGGCTTGGCTAAAATTGCATTATCCTGCCGAGTTTATGGCCGCGGTACTCTCGGCTGAAATGCATAATACTGATGCTATCCTGCCGTTGATTGATGAGTGCCGTTCGCTATCGATTCGTATCATTGCTCCGCATGTTAATCATTCCGGATATAAGTTTATTCCCCAGGCCCCCAGAAATATTGTTTATGGGCTTGGAGCTATTAAGGGGCTGGGCCAAGGGCCGGTTGAAGCGGTTTTAACTGCTCGCACCCAAGGACCTTTTACGGGCTTGCTGGATTTTTGTGCTCGCATCGATCCTTCCCGCGTCAACCGTCGTTCACTGGAGGCACTGATTAAGGCAGGGGCGCTTGATGATTTAGAGGGGAATCGGGCTAGTCTTCTTGATCGTCTCGATGAGGTGCTGGCGACAGCAGGGCAGGGGCATCGTGATCAGCAATGGGGTATTGTTGATATGTTTGCCTCGGAAGTCAGGCCCACAGAGCTGTCGGTTGAAGCAGAAAGGTCCTCGCCTGTACTGACGG
>JABEVH010000086.1 GCA_013043915.1 Pseudomonadales bacterium | reverse complement strand
GGTTGTGCACGGCGAGTGGGCTGCGGTGGCGACAATCAAGGATACATCTCGGTGAGTCTCAAGGAGCTACCCCTACTACGATTATTGTCAGGTGGTGAGCCGCTGTCAGGAGAGAGCCTGGGTAGGTTGCTGGGCATGAGTCGTGCGGCGGTATGGAAACAAGTTCAGCAATTGCGCCAACAGGGCTATGAGATTGAAAGCCTCGCAGGGCGCGGTTATCGTCTTGTGCCGCCGCTTGAGCTGCTGAATATTTTGGATCTTCAAGCTGCATTAAGCACGGTTGGCTTGCATGTGGATTTGCGCTTTTCCACCGATTCCACCAATCGTGATGTCTTGGATGCCTTTGCACAAGATCAGGGGCATGCCTATATGGTTATAGCTGAGCAACAGATGGCTGGTCGGGGGCGACGTGGGCGCAACTGGGTATCTCCGCTGGCCCGCAATTTCTATGGTAGTCTGGGGTGGCGTTTTGACTTTGCAGCCAGTGGGTTAGCTGGGCTAAGTCTGGCCGTTGGCGTAGGGGTTGCTCAGTGCTTGGAGTCGGTCATAGGTCGACCAATTTTTCTGAAATGGCCCAATGATCTTGTCGTCGATGCGCATAAGTTAGGTGGTATCCTGATAGAGCTAGCTGGGGATGCCTCGGGCCCCTGCGATGTCGTGATCGGGTTGGGTGTTAATCACCATGGCTTTCCTGAGGGTGGCGGTGTCGTTGATCAGCCCGTGACTGCTTTGCAGGCGTGGGGAAAAATATCTCGTTTTGACCTGGCTGTTAAATTAGGTATGGCCATGGCAGATGTGGTATCGCGATTTGATCATGAGGGTTTTGCCGCTTTCAAGTCGGAATTCATAGCTCGTGATGGGCTGAAAGATCGACCCTTGATCTGTTATCAGGGAGGACGTGAGCTACGTGGCTGGGGTCGTGGTGTCGCTGAAGATGGTAGCTTGTTATTGGAATCGTCAGGTACTATCTATAAAGTCAACAGTGGGGAGGTCTCGATTCGTGTCGATCCTGCTCATGGATTGGGGTAATACCCGTCTAAAATGGCTGATGCGTAGCGATCTTGATCAGGGAGCAAGGGCGCAAGCGGCTTGTATAAGTGAATATGGTTTGCCTGATGCCATGAATGCCATGGGTCAGATTGAGCGTATCTGGGTCAGCAGCGTCCGCAGTCTAGCAGATGAGGTATGGCTTAATCAGGCCTGTTGGAATCGTTGGGGGGTCATACCTGAGTTTGCCCGCAGTGAAGCGTTTTGTGCAGGAGTGGTCAATGCTTATCAAGAGCCAGGGCTTCTTGGAGTCGATCGCTGGATGGTGCTGTTGGCAGCACGTCATCTGTGCCTAGGTTCAGTCTTGGTGGTGGATGCAGGTACGGCGGTTACCCTCGATGCTCTGGACGCACAGGGTAGACACCTTGGTGGATTTATTCTGCCAGGCTATGAACTTATGCTTCATGCTTTGAATCAACATACAGCCCGTATTAATGTGTCTGAGACGGCAGGCTGGTCGGGTGGCTTTGGAAGCTCAACAGCAGAGGCCGTATCCGGAGGAGCCATGCAGGCCTTGCTGGGCGCTTTACAGCGTTCGCATGAGTTGTTCTGCAGGCAGACCGGAGAAACGGTAAGTTGGTTACTGACAGGGGGCTGGGGGCGGCGACTTGCTCAGGGTTTAGGTGTGTCGTCGCTAGCAGTTCATGAGGATCTGGTGCTAAAAGGTTTGTCGCTTTGGGGGGCATCCAGGTGATTGTCGAATGATGGTGTTTGTGCGAGTCTAAAGGGCTGTCCGGGTCCGTAGGGAAGAAGCGTTATGGCGTGGATCTTTGCTTTATTAGTCATCATTAACGGAGCCTACTGGGGATGGGAACATTTCTACAATGCTCCTGCTGTGGCGTTGATCAGTGATGATTCGCATTTGCCTCAGTTGATCCTGATACGGGATAAGGCGGGTACATCGCATGCGGCAGTTGAACAGGTGGCACCACCTCCCGCTGCGCAACCCACGTTACAGACATCCTACGTGTGCTATCTCGTCGGACCTTTTGCAGATGCTGAGGTCCAGGCATTTCAGCAACGCATCACAGCTCATGGCATGATTAGCCGGGTTCGCGCTCAAGACGTATCTAACCGCAAGTATCAGGTATACCTGCCCCCTTACCAATACACTCAGGATGCGCAAAACAAGGCTGCTGAACTACAGAGTAAAGGCTATAAAGCGGAAGTTGTTCAGGATGGCATCTATACACGCGCGGTCATGCTGGGTAGTTTTCATGCTGAATCCACAGCTCAAGATCTGGTGCAAAAATTGGTGGGAATGGGCTACCCTGCAGAGGCTAGGGAAGAAGAAAGTGGCCCTGTGCAGACATGGATTTATGTTTCACCCAGTCAGCCGGGAAGTACGGATAGCCTGGGTGTCTGGTTGCATCACCAGTCGGGCGTGCATGAGGAGATGACTCCCTGTGAATAGTTTGCAGGAAATTTATAGATCAATACTCGACGTAAGCGCAAGGGTCGATTAGAATGCCGGTCGCATTAAGGCCGGTATAGCTCAGCAGGTAGAGCAACTGACTTGTAATCAGTAGGTCCCGAGTTCGATTCTTGGTGCCGGCACCATTTATTTATGCGCCTTCTCATGTTTTTCTATTCATAATCTAGTATTAAAGCCATTTTTCAGTGGCTAAGTCTTCCCCCAGCAGGCCCCACAAGTAATACACTCATGCCTCGTCGAGAAATCTGAAATTAAGCAAGAAACTGAATTTTTAGCCAATATCCCCTGCCATAGCTTATTTAGCTACAGCAGGAGTATGTTAGTTTTAGTGCATGGCCCGTAACTGTACCGCTGCTTCTACCATGTGTTTTAACGCGGGACGGACTTCTTCCCAGCGGCGTGTTTTCAGGCCACAGTCTGGGTTGATCCAGATGCGAGTAGCAGGAATGTACTGGCAAGTTTGCTGTATCAGGGTTGTGATCTGCTCATGACTTGGGGTGATAGGTGAGTGGATATCATAAACTCCAGGGCCTAGCTCATTGGGATAATTCAGGTTGTCTAAAGCATCCAGCAAGTCGGCATTTGATCGGGATGTCTCAATCGTAATGACGTCGGCATCCATAGCCATAATTGATGACATGATGTCATTAAACTCTGAGTAGCACATATGCGTATGGATCTGTGTGGCGTCCGAAACACCATTGGCAGTGAGGCGAAATGCTTCGATGGCCCAAGTCAGGTACTCAGGCCATTGTGATTTGCGTAAGGGAAGTCCTTCACGCAGAGCAGCTTCATCAATCTGGATGATATGTATGCCCGCGGCTTCGAGGTCAAGTACCTCTTGACGAATAGCCAAGGCTAACTGCATGGCTGTGGTAGATCGAGGTTGATCGTCACGGACAAATGACCAGTTCAGCATGGTAACAGGCCCGGTGAGCATGCCTTTAACAGCCCTGTTAGTCAGGGATTGTGCATAGGTAATCCAGGGCAGGGTGATGGGCTGCAGGCGCTGAATGTCGCCATAAATGATAGGTGGTTTAACACAACGGGAGCCGTAAGATTGTACCCAGCCAAATTTACTGAAGATGTAGCCCTGCAGGTGTTCACCAAAATACTCCACCATATCATTGCGTTCAGCTTCCCCGTGGACCAGAACATCTAAACCCACGGCAAGTTGTTCGCGAATGCACAGGGAAATTTCATCATAAATAGCTTGCTGGTAGGTTAAGTCATCCACATCACCACAACGCCATGCTTGGCGCAGGCGCCGGATTGCATCCGTTTGTGGAAAAGAGCCGATGGTGGTGGTTGGAAACAGGGGAAGCTGTAATCTTTCTTTTTGTACCACAGCACGTTGTGCATAGGGGGAGCTACGGGAACCCATGTCAGGGTGCAGTTCAGCGATAGCTGCAGAAATCTCAGGGTTATGAACGCGAGTTGAAGCGTGGCGTTGTGCCAGGGCCTGCTGATTGGCCCTGAGAAGATCATAAACGCTAGCTCTGCCATGATTCAGAGCCTGTGCCAATATATGGATTTCTTCAACTTTCTGTTGTGCGAAAGCTAACCATGAGCGGACCTCGACATCCATACCTGCTTCACGAGTGAGGTCGATAGGCACATGCAGTAAAGAACATGAAGGTGCTATCCAAAGTCGGTCGCCTAGCAATTGGTGCGCTGGCTCCAAAATATCGAGTATTTTATGCAAGTCTGATTTCCAGATATTCCTGCCATCCACTACGCCTAAAGAAAGTATGCATCCAGGTGGCAGGTGTTTCAGGAGCCAAGGTAGTTCAAGTTGATGCTGAGAAATATCGACATGTAAGCCCTGGACAGGGAGGCGGCATGTCAAAGCGAGATTATCACCCAAAGTACCAAAATACGTTGTCAGCATGATATTGAGTTTGTCAGTGCGTAGCACTTCATAGGCATTAAGGTAGGCGTGCTGCCATGAATCGTCCAGATCTGTCACCAGGGCGGGTTCATCGATTTGTACCCATGTGATGCCAAATTCAGCGAGCAAGCAAAGCAGTTCTGCATAGCAGGTGAGCAACTGGGGCAGGTGGTTCAATGGAGAGCTGGCATCCCTGCATTTACCGATGCGTAGGTAGGTGATAGGGCCGAGTAAGACCACCTTGGCCTGCTCGATGCCGAGTTCTTTTGCCTGTTTGATCTGAGCGATCAGGTGAGATGGATTTAGGGTAAAGCATGTGTTTGCAGAGAACTCAGGAACGATGTAATGGTAATTGGTATTGAACCATTTGGTCATTTCACCAGCAGCGATGCCTGCATCTAGAGTATCGCCAGCACTATGACCCCGCGCGGTTCGAAAATAGGAGGTCAGTGCATCACCACCGAGCGAGATAATTCGTTGAGGTAGATTGCCCAGCATGAGGCTGGTATCCAGCACATGGTCATAGAATGGCACATAGTCCAGCATGACTTGACGTTGCCAGTTCTCTTGGCATAGCTCGTAGCGTTGTTTCTCAAGCTCCTCGGTCGTGATTTTATTCTGCCAATAAGCCTCCAAGGTATATTTCAGTTCGCGGTTAGCGCCTATACGGGGAAAACCCAAATTGTGCGTAGTGACCATGATCATAAACTCAGGTGTGAAAGAACTTCGGCATTCTGGAAGATTTCTAATATGAAAAATAATGGTATTATTTCAATAAATCATGAGAATAATTCATATGATACTGGAACGTATGCATCTGCTGATTCTCCATGAAGTAAATCGCTTAGGATCATTGACGGCCGCTGCTCAGTCCCTGTGTCTGACGCAATCAGCGCTCAGTCATGCGATCAGAAAGCTGGAACAACATCTCGAGACCCCTGTTTGGACGCGTGAAGGGCGTCAGCTGAGGTTGACGCAGACAGGTGAGTACCTGTTGAGTGTGGCGCGGCGTGTTTTGCCGCAGCTAGAGCACACAGAGGTGATGGTTCAGCACTATGCACGGGGCGAACGGGGAAGTTTGCGTATCGGCATGGAATGCCATCCCTGTTACCGTTGGTTGCTTAAGGTGGTAGCTCCTTACTTAAGGCAATGGCCAGACGTGGATGTTGATGTCAAACAAAGGTTCCAGTTTGGTGGAATGGCGGCATTGCTGCACGTTGAAATTGATATCTTGGTGACCCCGGATCCGGTGGTAATACCTGGTTTGCAATTTTATCCGGCGCTTGATTATGAACAGGTGTTGGTAGTTAACACCCCGCATGTTTTGTCAGGTTTGCCATGGGTTGAACCTGATCAAGTGGCTCATGAAACCTTGATTACTTACCCGGTTGCCGAAGATCGCCTGGATATATATCGCTATTTTTTGACTCCTGCGGGGATCAATCCCAAAAGGCATAAAACTATCGAGGCGACGGATATTATGCTGCAGATGGTAGCCAGTGGCCGTGGTGTAGCTGCTTTACCGCGTTGGTTGGTTGATGAGTATGCCAGCAGGCTACCGATTGTTGCCGTGCGTTTAGGCCCTCAGGGTATGTATAAAAAGATATTTCTTGGCGTTCGGAATGCCGATCAAGAGGTGAGCTATTTACAAGAGTTCATCAAGCTGGCTCAACAACTGTCTGTAGGAGGATGATTTGTGCTGAATATTGGCTAGTGATGGAGACAGATGGTGGGCTCAGTAGGTTTGTCCTTAGCGGGCATGTTAAGGTGATCAACATAACGACGTGAGCAGCTTTCTAGTCATGATGAGGGTTCGTGATCAAATGCATAGTCACACTGATGTTGGCAGGATTTTGGCCCGATGGTTTGGGTTTTTTTTGTTGGGGATGTTGTGTTTGCCTGCAGCAGCAACAGAAGCTGGTGAGGGTTCAGATAGCCCCTCAGTCGTAGGTCAGGTCGCAAGTGCTGTGGGAGGGGCGGCTACAGATGCTGTGGCGGGAGTGTATATTCTTTTCGATCATAACCTGGCTAATCTGAACAAACTGATTAAGAACCATCAATTTGATGAAGCTGAAGCCTATTATCAGAAAAATAAAGAAACCATGGATAAGGTGAGTGCTACAAAAAAGCTCCTAACCAAACTCAGTCAAGAACTTAATGACCACTACGCAGCGGGTGCACCTGAAATCATAGCCAAGTTACAGCCGCTGGCTCAGGGTATACCGGATGTATCATCGTGGGCAGGAATTAAAGAAGCTCTGCAGCAAGGCAGGGTGCTTGTCGCCGCTTATGACAAAGTTGATTTGCTGCATGAACCCGCCTACCGGTCGGGGGCTATAGTTGTGTTAACTCAAGATCTGGATAGTAGCCGTACTCAATGGGTGGATGGTGTGGCTAAAGCGTTTGCCCAGTACTCACAAGATGCGCCTGACTTTTTTGATCGGTATCCTGTCAGTGTGGATGCAGCGAAAAAAGCGGTGATTGTCGAGGAAAATCGAGCGTCATGGTTAAATCGACTCGCTGCTCTGAACAAAGATAAGGCGTTGGCTCTCATCAAAGCCTATGGGCCCATGCTTCACTCCGATGTGGCACAGCTTGATCTCAGCGTGGCCTATGTTAAGGCGCTGGCCGCTTGGGGGCAGTGGAGTTCTCCCCTGCAGATAGATAAGGTATGGAGCCTGGGTAAGGAGTTTCGTGCAGCAGGCATTGATGAAAAATTGATCCCCTACAAACGCGCTGTTCTTATCATCACAGGGACTGTTCCTGGACCTGCTCCGGCGGGATGGAGTAGTGGTTGCACAACAGAACATGTACCCTGTCTTTTAAGCTCCCTGGCTGAATTGGATCAACAGATCAGCGATCTGAGCACTCATGGTTATAGCTATTTTTTGATCATTGACCCTACCCGCAGAGCGAGTATAGACACATGGCAGTTAGTCTCGCCTGATAGTGAGCATGTCGCTGGTGTATCGGTTTCGGAAGCTCCTGCAGGAACCGCAGTCTCCCTGTCTGCAACGGTACAGCGGAACAGTAGACAGCAGGTGGGTGTCTATTTTTTGGATGCACTTAATAAGATTATCTATCGCTCCAGAATGGATGCTGAGCATAACTATGAAGGGCGTATCGATGCGCCGGGGAATCAAGCTGAAATCGTGATGGCTAAACTGCGTCAATCGGACAAGGCTGTGCTGGAGCCGGCAGAGAAGATAGTTCCAGCCCTGCTAGACCAGCCTATCTCGGCCGTGATTCTGACAGCTTTTAATATCACGCAACAAATTTCAGAGGATGCGGAGATCTTTCAGCATGAAAACCTGGAGCGGCAGCAACAAGTTGCTGATGATAATGCACATATAGCCACCTTGATGGGGCTGAGTATTGAATCGGCACAAGATAAGACGGCTATGGCGGTTACGGATCTTAAGCTCCCTGGGGCGGTTGATTGCAGTCATTTGCGTGAACTCAGCTCGGACAGTGAGTTAAAGCCTATGTGGACTACGGCCTTGGGAACGGTAGGCCGTGTTAAAGATGGCGTGGTGCAGAACAGTTTCGTCTTGCTTGAGTCCACCGATGATTTAACCAGCTTGCGCGAGTCTTTGGCTAAAGATGCATCTAATCCAGAACTGGTACTAACTGCCTTGAGAAATACAGCGGTATCCATTAGCAAGCGCATGGCTCTTTTGCGGCATATACCGGTCAGTAATACCCCTTCAAACGCCAGTGAGTTTCTTGCTGTATGGTTGAATCAGTACGTCACGGGCTTGGTAGCGGCTCATGCTGAAAAGGCGATACCGCGCACCGTGAGTCAACTGTATTTGATTTATCACGACATCCATAACCAAATAGCTTTGTCGGGAACCACGGGGGTAAACAGCATACTGAGCTTGGCGGATGAAAAGTTGAAAGATGCGGCTAAGCTCTTGGTGCAGGATGACACAGATACGGTGCAGGAGCTTAATGCAGTGTCTACTAAAACGCTTTCAGCCATGATTAGCGATGACTTGCTGACCAAGTGTGGCCACAACTAGGGCTCCCACCCACACAAGCACCCCTCTGTCGCAAGATACGGCAGAGGGGAGGCATTTAATCCAACTACTCGTTATCGAGGAATGAACGCAAATGTTCAGATCGAGATGGGTGGCGTAATTTTCGTAGCGCCTTAGCTTCAATCTGACGAATACGCTCGCGTGTTACATCGAACTGCTTGCCCACTTCTTCAAGGGTATGATCAGTATTCATTTCGATGCCAAAACGCATGCGCAGTACTTTTGCCTCCCGTTGCGTCAAATTAGCCAGAACTTCACGGGTAGCTTCCCGCAAGCCTTCTGCTGTTGCCGAGTCCACCGGGGAGATCATGGAGGTATCCTCAATAAAGTCCCCCAGATGAGAGTCTTCATCATCACCGATGGGGGTTTCCATCGAGATGGGTTCCTTGGATATTTTGAGGACACGCCTGACCTTATCTTCGGGCATGTCCATGCGCTTGCCTAGTTCTTCAGGTGTAGGCTCTCTTCCCATCTCCTGCAGCATCTGGCGTGAGACACGGTTGAGTTTATTGATGGTTTCAATCATATGAACAGGGATACGGATGGTGCGTGCCTGATCAGCAATGGAACGGGTAATGGCTTGCCGTATCCACCAGGTAGCATAGGTTGAGAATTTAAAGCCGCGACGGAACTCAAACTTGTCCACGGCTTTCATCAGGCCTATGTTGCCTTCCTGAATCAGATCAAGAAATTGCAGACCACGGTTGGTGTATTTTTTTGCGATAGAGATCACCAGGCGCAAATTGGCTTCGACCATTTCCTTCTTGGCTTTGCGCGCTTTAGCTTCGCCCAGGGAAAGGCGTTTGTTAATGCTCTTGATTTCGGCGATGGTCATGCCCAGCTCGCCTTCAAGTTCAAACAAGCGCCTTTGTGCCCGCAGTATCTCATCGCCGTATTGCAGCAGGGTATCAGCCCAGGGTTTTCCGCTTGCTGCCTGGTGCTTGAACCATTCCAAATCGGTTTCATGGCCGGGGAAGATTTCAATAAACAGTTTGCGGTCCATGCGCACTCGCTTGATGCAAATGTGCATGATGGTCTTTTCCTGTAATCTGACCTCGGTGAGCACGTCACGAACTTGCTGCACCAAGCCATCAAAAATACGTGGTGTCAGCTTGAGTATCATGAATTGCTGGGCAAGGTCTTCCAGATTTTTTAGGCCAGCTTTGGACTCGCGCCCACCTTTTTTCAGGGAGGTTTGAGTTTTCTGCAATTGCTTGCGCAAGGCTTCAAAGCGTTCGCTGGCTAGTTCAGGATCCAGAGAAGAGTCATTTTCTTCCTCTTCAGTGTCCTCGGTACTCTCCTCCTCCTCATCAAGCTCCTCAGCGGCACTCGCTTTGAGTTTGGCGGCATTAAGAGCTAGGGCGACTTCAACAGGATCAGGCACAGCGGCTTTGCCATCATCATTGGGGTCCAGATAGCCTGTAATGACATCAGTGAGGCGTTTTTCGCCCTGCAAGCTGCAGTCATACTCGCTGATGACCAGATCAACAGCTCCAGGCCAATAGGCTATGGCATGCAGTTCTTCACGAATGCCTTCTTCAATCCGCTTGGCGATAGCGATTTCACCGTCATGATTCAGCAGCTCTACGGTGCCCATTTCGCGCATATACATACGCACAGGATCGGTAGTTCGATGCGGTTCGTTTTCCACGGCAGCCAACACAGCAGCAGCTTCTTCAGCGGCCACTTCGTCGTCTATGGCTTCAGGGGCATCGTCATTGAGAATGTCATCTGGACTAGGTGCGCGTTCATGAACTGGAATCCCCAGGTCTCTGAGCATCTGTATGATGTCATCGATCTGGTCAGTATCTACAACAGACTCGGGTAAGTGGTCATTGATCTCAGCATAGGTCAGGTAGCCCTGCTCCTTGCCGCGTGCGATCAGTTCCTGTAATTGGGATGTCTGCTTGTGTTTGTCCTGGGGTGTGCTCATCGGCGAAAAAATCCAAGGTTGAGGCGCAAGGTTAACGTTCAATTATAACGATCCGTGCCATTTTTTTCCACTGTAACGCTCAGTGGTGGCCCTGGCGGCGTCTGTTTTCCAGCTCCTGCCGCAGAATGACTTGCTCACTCAGTATTTGCATGCTGGGATTTTGCGTCAGTTCAGTCGTCAGAAGGTCAATACGATGCTCCAGATAAACAACATGAAATCGGTTGCTGATGTCAGCAATTTCCTGGTGGCTGTCATGTGCAGGCAATAAAAACTCCGAAGCTGCCAAAATGGCTAAATCAGCACCTATATCGGTTCCATGCCAAAAGCCCAGCATGCCTGCTGTGCTGATGTGGGGGTGCTGAGCGATAAGATCAAGGACTGCTTGCAGAAGATCTACATGTTCAAGGGGTAAGTCATTGAGGTCGGGGAGTTGTAACTCGCTGGCCAGCCGAGTGTTTTGTAACAATAATCGTAAGGCCTTGTCACATAATGAGGTCGATGGCCTGTTTTGCTGGCGTAACGGGCGACGTGTTACCGTTGGTTGAACGGGTGGGGTATGTTGCGCCACAGGGGTTGCTGGTGTCTCAGGGATGCCTGTGATGTTGCTTAGGCGCTGACGCAGCATGTCCTGATAGAGGCCGGCTGTGATTTGTTCCATCAGGGGCCGTAGGCGCTGAGCCAGTACAGCTTTGTCTTCCAGGGAGTTCAGGTTCAAATCAGAACTTTGGTGGCGGAACATGAAATCAGCCAATCCTTCCGCTTGCTGTATACGTTCAGCAAAGGCGGCAGCTCCTTCGCGGCGAACCAGGCTATCAGGGTCCTCACCCTCAGGTAAAAACATGAATCCTAGCCGTTTGCCGTCCGTGATAACGGGTAAACAGGCGTTAACTGCCTTCCAGGCGGCGCCTCGGCCCGCATCATCACCATCAAAACAAAAAATGATGTGATCGACCAGTCTGAACATGCGTTCGATATGTGTCGTGCTGGTGGCTGTTCCCAGGGTGGCTACCGCAAAGCGCAGGCCGTGCTGCGCTAAAGCGATGACATCCATATAGCCTTCTACCACCAGAAGTTGTTTGATTTTGCCAGCCTGTTTGGCTTCATACAGGCCGTAAAGTTCGCGACCTTTGTGAAATACCCCGGATTCAGGTGAGTTTAAGTATTTGGGTTTGTCGTCATTGAGTACACGGCCACCCAAACCAATGATGCGTCCGCGAAAGTCGCGAATAGGAAAAATAATACGATCACGCATGGCATCGTAACAGGCTTGTCCTGAGTCCTTGCGCTCGATAAGCAGGCCGGTAGTCAGTAAGCCTTGTCTGAGCTCAGGAGTAAGCGGTTGCTTTGACAGATGATCCCAGCCAGGAGGGGCATAACCTAATGAGAATTCACGAGCTATATCCCCCGTAATGCCGCGTTGCTTCAGGTAGGTCACGGCGCGTTGCTTTTGTGGATGGTGCCGTAACTGATTAATAAAAGAGCGGATGGCACATTCCAGGGCGGCAAAGAGAGGGGCGTGATCATCGCGAGCTGTTGGAGCATCTTGGCTATCGGGTAAATCCAACCCCAGGGGAGAGGCCAGATGCTTAAGCGCATCGATAAAACCTTGATGCTCATAGTCCATCAAAAAACTAAGAGCATTGCCGGAGGCGCCGCAACCAAAGCAGTAATAGAATTGTTTTTCACGGCTTACCGTGAACGAGGGTGTTTTTTCTTGATGAAAAGGACAACAGGCAGCGTAATTTTTGCCCGAGCGTTTAAGTTTAACCCGACGGTCAATCAGGTCAACGATGTCAGTGCGATCAAGTACCCGGTCGATGAAGCTCTGGGCGATACGACCGGTCATGTGAGGCGATTAACCCAGTCTGGCCTTAACCTTGGCGGAAACGCTGCTCATATCAGCTCGCCCAGTCAACAGGGGGCGCAGTATATTCATGACGCGTCCCATGTCGCGTGCTGAAGTGGCTCCGGTCTCAGCAATCGCTGTTTCTATAAGACGGGAAAGCTCTTCTTCAGCCAGGGGCTCAGGCAGGAAAGCAGATAAAATGGCTAGTTCCTGTTGCTCTCGATCGGCTAAGTCAGTGCGGCCAGCCTGCTCATAGGCAGCCAAGGACTCACGCCGTTGCTTGATCTGTTTCTCAAGTATGGCCAAGCAACGGGCATTATCCAAGACGATCCGTTCATCAACCTCAATCTGCTTGAAAGCTGCATTCAGCATGCGCAGAGTATCGGTCTTGAGTTTGTCATGCGCCTTCATGGCCAGTTTCAACGCATCGTTGACGCTGGCTTTGAGGGTAGACACGGCTAGGTCAGTCATTAATAGAGGCGCTGTGTGCGTACAGCTTCACGCGCGACTTTCTTGGCGTGACGCTTGACGGCAGCCGCTTGCTTGCGCTTACGTTCTTGCGTGGGTTTTTCATAAAACTCGCGCTTGCGAACTTCAGCCAAAACACCAGCTTTTTCACAGGAGCGCTTGAAACGGCGCAATGCTACATCAAACGGTTCGCCTTCCTTTACCTTGACAGCGGGCATACTGGGTACCTGTTCAATCTGATAACAAAAGAACTGCATTATGATACAGTCCAAGGGGCCAACATGTTATAGCGCTAGAGCGATCAATGCAAGTGTTTTTGTCGAGCAAGATACAGGGACGCGCTAGCCGCAGTTTACAGAGTAAGATAGCATGGCCGCCGACCATAAGTGGCGAGGTGGTATGTGCTGGTATTGGGTATAGAAACGTCTTGTGATGAAACAGGCGTGGCTTTATATGACAGTGAGCATGGCTTGCTGGGCCAGGAGCTCTATTCCCAGATTGCCTTGCATGCCGATTATGGCGGCGTGGTGCCTGAGCTGGCCTCGCGTGATCATGTCAGAAAATTAGTTCCTCTTGTACGTCAACTTATGCATGCTTGCAGCGTTGATAAAGCCGATGCTGTTGCCTATACCTGTGGACCGGGTTTAGCGGGAGCCTTGATGGTGGGTGCCATGACAGGTCGAGCTCTGGCGATGGCCTGGGGGGTGCCTGCGCTCGGGGTACATCACATGGAGGGACATTTACTGGCTCCCTTGATGTCAGCACAAGCTCCGCAATTTCCCTTTTTGGCATTGCTGGTGTCGGGTGGACACACGCAATTGCTGCGTGTTGATGCCCTGGGGCAGTATACCCTGCTCGGTGAATCTGTGGATGATGCCGTGGGTGAGGCCTTTGATAAAGTGGCTAAAATGCTGGGACTGGATTATCCAGGCGGCCCTGCCGTGGCGCGATGCGCTCTGCAAGGCAATCCTGAACGTTTTGATTTTCCGCAACCTATGCTGGATAGGCCCGGTCTGGATTTTAGCTTCTCCGGGCTGAAGACGGCGGTTCGCATCGCCATCACCCAGACGCAGGATTATCCTGATAAGGCAGCGGATATCTGTGCTGCTTTTGAACGAGCTGCGGTAGATGTTCTGGTGGCTAAATGCGGGCGTGCGGTATTAATGACCGGATTACGGCGGTTGGTGGTGGCTGGAGGGGTGTCAGCCAATCTGAAGTTGCGTGCATCCTTAGGAGAAATGGCAGGGACCGAAGTTTGGTATGCGCCGGTGGAACTTTGTACGGACAACGGTGCCATGATCGCTTATGCCGGGTGCCAGCGGTTATTGCGTGGCGAACATCATGGGTTAGCCCTTGAACTTTTTCCACGTTGGCCGCTTACAGCGCTGAGAGGAGGTGTGGTTTGAAATTTTGGAGACTATCCATAGCCGTATTGGTGATTATGTTGTTGGCGGTGATTTGGCATCATTTACATGGGGCCCCAGCCTTGGCCCGAAAAGACAAAGTGCCAAATGTGCATGTGCAGACGGTTGTTCGATCAGATTTTGTAGAAAGTGTCGATGAAATTGGTACGGTGACGCCTGTTCGTACGGTGGTGATACGTACGCAGCTCGATGGTCAGCCCTTGTTGCATATCAATTTTCGTGAAGGCCAAATGGTTAAGGTGGGGCAATTGCTCGCCGAGATTGATCCTCGACCCTACCGTATCGCGGTTGAACAGGCGCAAGCGCAGTTGTTGCGAGACCAACAGTTGCTGATCAATGCCCAGGTGGATGCCGAGCGCTACCGTACCCTGCTGGCGCAGCGATCGGTCAGCCAGCAGATTGAAGTGACACAGGATTCCCTGGTCAGGCAAGATCAGGCCCAGGTCGCCGCAGATCAAGCGGCTCTGGACAATGCCAAGCTGCAGTTATCCTATACTGAACTGCGTTCCCCGGTGAATGGGCGGGTAGGTATACGTCAGGTTGATCCGGGAAATATCGTGCATGTTGCCGACGTTAATGGCGTGGTCAGCGTCACCCAGATGGACCCCATGGATGTTTTCTTTAGCGTGCCCCAAGAGGTTCTGCCAGCTTTGCAAGCAGCAGGCAATCGTCCGGATGTGGAACTTTGGGATCGTGACCTTAAGCATCAGATTACGACAGGACATGTGATCAGCCATGATAATCAGATCGACATCACGACCGATACCCTGAAACTTCGCGCCGAGTTTGACAACCACCTGGGTACATTATTCCCCAATGAGTTCGTCAATGTGCGCTTGTTGCTGCATAAAACCCATGAAGGACTGGTACTGCCTCGTCAGGCCGTACTTTTGCATGATCATGAAAATGTTGTCGATCTGGTGGTCCAGGGTAAAATTGAGGAGAGGGTTGTTCAGGTACAGGCAGATGATGGGACACATGTGCTGATACGCTCTGGCCTGTCGGGAGGCGAGGCGTTGGTGGTCGAAGGCACCGACAAGCTACGCCCAGGCATGAAGGTTCGCGTCGTCTCAGGCAGGGTTTTATGAGGGCAACCCGACTGTTCATAGAGCGTCCGGTAGCTACGACCCTGCTGATGGCGGCCTTGGGGCTCTGTGGTTTGCTGGCCTGGCACTTTTTGCCAGTAGCAGCGTTGCCTGACGTGGATTTTCCGACGATAGAAGTCGTTACGCTCTACCCCGGGGCCAGTCCTGAGGTCATGGGCTCCAGTATCACAGCTCCTCTGGAAAAACAGTTTGGTCAAATGCCTGGCCTGGACCAGATGAGTTCGATCAGTTCTGGTGGAGCGTCCATCATTACCTTGCGTTTTAGCCTTAATTTAGGTCTGGATGTGGCCGAACAGGAAGTGCAGGAAGGTATCAATGCGGCTGCCATGTTTTTACCGACAGATCTTCCCATGCCCCCAGTCTATAACAAGGTCAATCCTGCGGATGCCCCGGTGCTGACGTTGGCGGTTACGACCAAGCACAGGGCCTTGCCGGTTTTGGAAGACTGGGCGGATACACGAATTGCATCGCCCTTGTCACAGATCAGTGGCGTTGGTTTGGTCAGTCTGCAGGGTGGGCAACGGCCCGCAGTTAGGGTGAAAATCAATGAAGCTGCTTTGGTGGCGCGAGGCTTGAGTCTGGAGGATGTGCGCACGTTTGTCAGTACGGCTAATGTCAATACGCCCAAGGGTGGTTTTGATGGTCCAACACAAGCCTCTACGCTGGATGTCAATGATCAGCTGGAATCAGCCCGGGAGTATCGTAACCAGGTCATCGCCTATAAGCAGGGTGCACCCATACGCTTGTCTGATGTAGCTACGGTAGAAGATGGAGCTGAGAATACTCAGCTAGCAGCTTGGTCAGATAATAAACCGGCACTGCTGGTCTCGGTACAACGCCAACCTGGTGCCAATGTTTTGACCACAGTAAAACTTCTGCGGCAGAAACTGGCGAGCTTACAAGCTGATTTGCCTGCAGATGTGCAGGTACATATCATATCTGATCGTACTGAGTCCATACGATCCTCGGTGCGAGAAGTCAGCTTTGAGCTGGTGTTTGCTGTGGCTTTAGTCGTTCTGGTGATTTTTATCTTTTTGCGTAATTTACCGGCCACGATTATTCCTGCTGTTGCCGTGCCTCTGTCGCTGCTGGGTACGCTGGCCGTCATGTATCTGGGAGGGATGTCTATCAATAACCTGACGCTGATGGCCATGACGGTGGCTACGGGGTTTGTGGTGGATGATGCCATCGTTATGGTGGAGAACATCGCGCGATTGTGTGAGGGGGGGCTAGATGCACGAACGGCTGCCTTGCGAGGTGCGCGACAGATGGGATTTACCATCGTATCGCTGACGGTATCCTTGATCGCTGTATTGATCCCCTTGTTGTTCATGCGCGATGTCATCGGGCGTTTGTTTCGTGAATTTGCCCTGACTCTGGCGGTAGCTATCATTTTGTCGGGTTTGATTTCACTGAGTTTGACGCCGATGTTAAGTGCCAGGTTGCTGGGGCGTTGGAAAGCACGAGAACAGGATTCTGGTCGACTCTGGCAGAGCATACTCCAGGGTTATGACCGCTTATTGCAGCAGGCCTTGGAACATAAGCGCGATGTGCTGATCTTGCTGGCCTTAAGTTTTTTGCTGACGGGTGCCTTATATGTCGATGTAGCCAAGGGCTTTTTTCCTGAACAGGACAGCGGGGAGATACAAGCTATCACCGAGGCGAACAGTGGGGTTTCTTTCCCGGCGATGGTGAATCTGCAACGTATCATGACGGAGGGGCTGCAACGCAACCCTAATATTGCTCATATTGCCTCGACGGTCGGTATTGATGGCGTGAACAGTGTGTTGAGTCAGGGGCGCATGCTTATCACCTTGCGGGATAAATCCCTACGTCCTGAACAGCAGAAGACCCTGCAGGATTTATCCCGTCGTGCAGCCTACGTAACGGGGCTTAAACTTTATCTGAAACCTGTTCAGGATGTTTCAGTAGACGATCAGTTCAGCGCTTCCTCATACCGTGTGGTGCTTTCCGATGTCGATGAGAGCGAGCTCCGTGGAGCTATAGGAAAACTTCAGCAAGCTCTGATTCAAGATGGAAATTTTAGCCAGGTGCATGCCCAGCATGCTGAGCTGATGCCGGCTTGGCAGATTGATGTGAACCGTGATACAGCAGGTCGCTTAGGCATCAGTATGGCTACCATAGACAACGTTTTATACGATGCCTACGGGCAGCGTTTGATTTCTACCATTTTTACCCAGGCTAATCAGTATCGCGTCGTTCTGGGTCTGAACTCAGCTAACCAGCAGTCCAGTTATGATTTGTCTCAGCTGTATGTGCCCAGTTTACAGGGACAGGTGCCCTTGAGTGTGCTGGCGACCTGGCATCCGGTACAAGTGCAGCAGTCGATAGCGCATCTAGGGCAGTTTCCTGCAGTGACCTTAGGATTTGATCTACCCCCGGGCGTGTCGTTAGATTTAGCCATGCAGCATTTAAAAACAGCCATTACTCAACTGCATTATCCCCCGCGCATTGTGGTGGCTTATCAGGGAGCTTTGCGCGCCTTTGAGGCAGCTTTAAGCAATCAGCTCTGGTTATTGCTGGCGGCTGTACTGACCATGTATATCGTTCTCGGCGTCCTCTATGAAAGTTTTGTGCATCCCCTGACCATCTTGTCTACGCTGCCTTCGGCAGCTATCGGAGCTCTGGGTATTCTGGTGCTGACCGGGGGGCAACTCGATGTGCTGGGGTTGATAGGCATCATTTTGCTCATCGGTATCGTCAAGAAAAATGCGATCATGATGATCGATTTTGCCCTGGCGGCAGAACGTGAGCGAGGACTGAGTCCGCGTCAAGCCATCCATGAAGCCTGTTTATTGCGCTTGCGCCCGATTCTGATGACCACCCTGTGTGCATTGGTCGGTGCCTTACCCCTGCTCCTTGGGCAAGGCATGGGGTCTGAGCTGCGTCAACCTTTAGGGCTGACCTTGGTAGGAGGCTTGATCTTTAGTCAGCTACTGACCTTGTTCACTACGCCGGTATTATACCTGACTCTGGCTGAGCGCCTGGCACCGCGGGAGCAGGTGTGAATCTGGCGCGGCTGTTTATCAAACGTCCAGTAGCTACTACCCTGTTGACGCTTGCTGTTGGCATGGTTGGTTTTTTGGGATTCATGCTGTTGCCGGTGGCTCCTCTGCCTCAGGTGGATTTTCCGACGATACGGGTGCAGGCCTCGCTTCCAGGCGCTAGTCCGGAAGTGATGGCGGCTACCGTAGCAACCCCGCTGGAGCGAACCTTGGGACGTATCGCCGGGGTAACGGAGATGACCTCACAGAGTTCTTTGGGGTCAACCAGTATTGTTTTGCAGTTTGATCTTAATCGTAATATCGATGGGGCGGCTCGTGATGTTCAGGCAGGAATCAATGCCGCCCACAGTTTGCTGCCTACCGGCATGCCCAGCAATCCGGTATGGCGCAAGATGAATCCTGCAGATGCGCCTGTGCTGGTCATGGTGCTGACTTCACAAACCTTAGGGGGAGGTCAGCTCTACGATTTAGCTTCCACCATCGTCGCTCAGCGTCTATCTCAGGTCGATGGCGTGGGTCAGGTCATCGTGGGAGGTAGTTCACTACCGGCAGTTCGTGTCGATATCCATCCTCAATCCCTGGCCGCGCAAGGGGTTAGTTTGGCGCAGTTACGCCAGACGGTAACCGCTAGCAACCTTGATCGCCCCAAAGGTTGGCTAAGCGGACCGAAACAGCAAGCGGTATTACAAGCCAATGACCAGGCCAAGCATGCTGTTGATTATCGTGATCTGGTCATCGGTTGGCATGCGGGGGCTGCTGTGCGTCTTTCCGATGTAGCCCAGGTCAGCGACGGGGTGGAGGATGCCAGGAATGCCGGTATGCTCAACGGCCATCCGGCGGTGGTGATTCTGGCATTTCGTCAGCCTGGAGCCAATATTCTCAAAACCGTGGATGCAATCAAGGCGCAATTTCCTATGCTGCAGGATTCCTTGCCAGCTGCAGCTTCTTTAAAGATCAGTATGGATCGTACACCACTGATACGCTCCTCGCTGCATGATGTTGAGCAGAGTTTGTTGGTGTCGGTAATCCTGGTGATCCTGGTCGTGTATGTGTTTCTCCGGGATGGCCATGCCACGCTGATTCCAAGCATCACGATTCCGATTAGCTTGTTGGGAACTTGTGCAGTGCTTTATCTGGGGGGCTATAGCTTAGATACCCTGTCCCTGATGGCCATGACGGTTGCTGCAGGGTTTGTGGTCGATGATGCCATTGTGGTGTTGGAGAATATTTCTCGCCATGTTGATGAGGGGTTGTCTCCCCTGCAGGCAGCGATACGAGGTGCCAGAGAAGTTACATTTACCGTTATGGCCATGAGTTTGTCGCTGATTGCCGTTTTTCTGCCCATCTTGTTGATGGGAGGCATATTGGGCCGATTGTTTCGTGAGTTTGCCGTAACCTTAAGCGCGGCTGTTTTGGTGTCCTTGCTGATTTCTCTGACGGCTACGCCCACGTTGGCTAGCTATTGGTTAAAGGGCAGCAAGACCTCAACACGCTCGGAAGATGTTTCTACGCCGGGATTGGCTTGGTACCGGCGCACCTTGCCCTGGGCACTACGTCATCGCCGCTGGGTACTGTTTAGTTTGTTATTGACAGTGATTTTGACCATCGTGCTTTTTATACATGTGCCTAAGGGCTTTATGCCGGTTCAGGACACGGGGCGTTTGCACGGATCCTTGCAGGCTGATCAGGATACCTCGTTTGCTGCGATGCGTAGCAAGATGCTGTTGGCAACCAAAATTTTGAAGGCTAACCCTAATGTCGATGTGGTGCTGGGGTTTACCGGGGGAAGTGGCGGGGATGCGCGTAATTCTGCATCATTTTTTATCAGCCTAAAAAACAAACCACAGCGACGATTGAGCCCGGATCAGGTTATCGACCAATTGCGCCCGCATTTGGCGGCAATTCGTGGAGGAACCTTGATTTTGCAGCCTGTGCAAGATTTGCGTATGGGTGGCAAGGTGAGCGATGCGCTGTATCAATATGCCTTGGAGAGCAATGACCTGGGGTTGTTAAGGACCTGGGAACCTATAGTTACGGCAGCTTTGCGACATTTGCCGCAATTGCAGGATGTCAGTTCGGATGCACAGGACCGCGGTTTGCAAACGCATGTAGAGATAAATCGGGATACCCTGGCTCGTCTGGGACTCAACCTGGCTCAAGTGGATGATGTTCTTAATAGTGCTTATGCCCAGCGTCAAATCTCTGTCATCTATGCCAGTAAAAATCAGTACCATGTGGTCTTGGGGTTGCCACTGGCTATGCAGGCTTCCTCAGCCAGTTTTCAGGATCTCTATCTGCCGGGTAATCCCGGACAAGTGCCGTTGTTGGCGGTGGCCAGGGTAACTCCATCGCATACTTCGCTGACCGTTAATCATCAGGATCAGTTTGCATCGTCCACCCTGTCATTTAACCTGCGCGCCGGCGCTTCGCTCTCCGATGCCAATCATGCTATCAGTGAGATGTTGCGTTCATTGCATTTGCCTTTGGCGATTCATGGCGGTTTTCAGGGAACAGCCAAGGCCTTTGCCGATGATGCAGCGCGTGAACCCTTGCTGATTCTGGCTGCGATCCTGATGGTCTATATCGTTCTGGGCATACTTTATGAGAGTTATATTCATCCCTTAACCATTTTAAGTACCTTGCCGTCGGCCGGGGTGGGGGCTTTGCTGGCTATGGAGATATTTCATGTTCAGCTGACCCTTATCTCCGTGATTGGACTCATCCTTCTGGTAGGAATAGTCAAGAAAAATGCCATCATGATGATTGATTTTGCGACCCAGGCCAGGCGTAAGGGGCAAAGTGCTGAGACGGCGATTTTTGATGCCTGCATGCATCGTTTTCGCCCCATTATTATGACCACGCTGGCAGCATTTTTGGGAGCTCTGCCATTGGCGTTAGGTTGGGGCGGTGGAGGAGAGCTGCGTCAGCCCTTGGGTATATCCATCATGGGCGGGTTATTGATCAGCCAATTGTTAACCTTGTACACCACGCCTGTGGTTTACCTCACGCTAGAAGGGTGGCGACGGACGGATAAGGGGGAATCTGCATGAGTAAGCCTTTAGCATGGTTGCTGGTAGGTTGTTGGGGGCTAGTTGGGTGTACGGCAGGGCCGGACTACCATCGTCCGAAGCTGGCTATGCCTGTGGCCTATTCAGGCTCAGCCTGGATGGCTGCTAATCCGCAGGATCGTACTGACCGTGGCAGCTGGTGGGAGGTCTTTCATGATGCCGAACTTAATCGCCTTGAAACCTTAGCCATGCAATCTAACACCAGCCTGGCCGTCGCAGTAGCGCAACGTGACCAGGCCGAAGCGCAACTGAGAGCTGCGGATGCCGGGTTCTGGCCCACGTTGAGTTTGACGGCACAGCAGACACGGAATAGATCTTATTTTTTCAGTACAGCTAATCATAGTGCAGGACTTCAGGCTGCCTGGGAGCCTGACTTATGGGGGGCTGTTCGTCGTGCTGTTGAGCAGCAGCGTGATCTGCTGCAAGCCAGCGATGCTCAAATGGCATCGGTACGCCTCAGTATTGCTGCACAGCTAGCGCAGGCATATTTCAACCTGCAAACTCAGGTCCTGCGTCAGCGTCTGGATGAGCAGAATGTTAAAATTAATCAGGATCTTCTTGATGCTACCTTGCATCAGGAAGCGGCAGGCACGGTATCGCAGGCCGCTGAGGTCCAGGTTAAATCCCAATTGGAATCAGCCCAGGCACAGGCTGAGCAGGATCGCTGGCAAGTGGAACAACTGACACATGCGGTAGCGTTATTGTGTGGGCAGCCGGCTGAAGATTTTACCATCAAGGTTGCTGACGATTTGCCCGTGCTTCCCAGTATTCCTCCCGGGTTACCTGCTACTTTACTGCAGCGCCGACCAGATATTGCTAATGCTGAACGGGCAATGGCAGCAGCTAATGCTGCTATCGGTGTTGCGGCGAGTGCATATTTTCCCACGATAGATCTCGCTGCCAGTGTAAGTTTTGCTTCTAATCGATGGGGAAACTGGCTGACAGCTCCCTACCGTTACTGGTCGTTGGGGCCTTCCCTGACTGAACTATTGTTTGATGGAGGGCGTCGCCATGCTTTGGAAGACTCCGCCAAAGCATCATATCGCCAGGCGGTTGCAACCTATAGGGGGCAAGTGCTAACGGCTTTGCAGGAAGTTGAAGATGATTTATCGGCTCTGCACGGGTTACAACGTCAAGGGCTCATGACACGTGCATCTTTGCAGGATGCACAGCAAGCCTGGAAGATTACCCAGAACGAATATGCAGCGGGAACGCTGGCGTATCCTGATGTCTTAAACAGCGAGTTAGCGATGTATAACCAGCAGCTGGCGGACCTTAATTTACACAGCCTGCAGATGAACAATACCGTGCTCTTGATACAGTCCTTAGGGGGCATCTGGTAATTCAGTGAACAAGTGTTGACTAAGGCGTGAAGTCGCGATAAAGTGAGTGCGCGCTCATAGAGAGCGCTATATTGTTAGACAATGTTCTGGTTTTGTGCTTAAAATCACAACTATGCAAGGAATCCTGCCTGACAATCTGACCTGATGATACACTGGTATGATTGCAGCGGATCGCATAAGCGGCGTCGAATTCGCCGACCGGAGGAGAGGGAACGTTTAAGGTACTGAAGGTACCGCATGCTGAATATGAGGTGAATGACATGACTATGATAGCACCTACGCTGTTGCAGTTCGTCGGGATGGTAGGGCTGGTGATTCTTCTGGCTGGATCGCTGCATGCACGGCAGTGGCTGGGCGTTGTAGCTGCTGTGGCCTGTTTGTTATCAGTGGTAAGTGCAGATGTGCTGGTTTTGCCCACCCACTGGTTATGGTTGTCTACCGCTGGCGGGTTTGTATTTGTGGTGACGGGTCTGGTTTACTTGATCACACAACTACAGCATCGTTGGCCACTGCATAACTAACTTATAGTTGGACAGGCAGGCCATGTATCATGGCTTGCCTGATCAAATAACTCATTCTAAAGTGTCGGCTCTGATCGTGATGAGACGATGTTGATGTCCAGTTTGCCACAACGGTTTTTTTCCTGGGCCCATCAGGTATTAGCTTCTAGAGAGACAACCGGGCGTGTGGCGCTCTTGCGCCGGCGGATTGCTCTTAAAGCTGTAAATCGCGTGGTTGGCCTGAGCGTTCCTTTTGTACGCCGTAACCACTTTCAGGTTTTGGCTTTGCATCATGGTTACCTGAAAGCGTGGATTCCTGTGCAAGGCAATAGGAATCATATGGGTACCATCTATGCGGGAGCCCTGTTTATGCTGGCTGAGGTGCCTGGTGGTGTGATGGCCTTGTTCGAGTGGGGAACCGACTATGTACCGGTCCTCAAAGAAATGACCATGCATTATCTCAAGCCAGCAACCAGCGATGTGACCGTTGAATTCAGGTTATCTGATGAGGAAATGCTGCGCATTCAGACGATAGCTAAGGCCCAGGGTAAATGTGAGTTCACCTTGCAGGCTGATTTGGTCGATGCTAAGGGAGTCGTGGTGGCTAAATCGGAAGCCCATTACCAGATACGTACGCGCGCTTCGTTGTTACTGTGAAAGCACCACTGTTCTCAGATAAAAAACTCCCGTGGGCTCCTGATTAGCCCTTTGGCCATGATGAGAAATACCCCTTGGTTGGTTAAGCC
>JABEVH010000085.1 GCA_013043915.1 Pseudomonadales bacterium | reverse complement strand
GTGGTCGCCCAGCTACTTTGCCGGAAGTTGTGGGGGTGCGCCGATTGCAGTTATTCGCAAGTACATTGAGCAACAGCAAACACCGCACTAAATCGCAGTCCAAGACAAGGAAGGCGTCGCCTTCCACGCTATCCATCCTCCCCCTGAACGGTGAGGATTTTCGCGCAAAGTCCTGTTAAATCATTCTAGGGAGTCTAATCCGGAAACGAAAGCCAGGAACCTGTTTTTAGCGCAAGTAGCAGCGCTTGCATATCCTGTGGCAAGGCTGATTGCCACGACAGATACTCCCCGCTGCCGGGATGAATCAAACCCAATTCACAAGCATGCAGAGCCTGTCTGCCCAAATGTCCGATGACCTGCTGCAAGGCTAAGGGCAAAGCCGGACCTTTGCGCTGCCGGTATACGGGATCACCCAATAAAGGAAAGCCCAGATGTGTCATATGCACTCTGATCTGATGCGTACGTCCTGTCGCTAGTCGCAACTCAAGATGACTGCAGCCTGAAAACGAAGCCAATTGACGATAACGGGTTAGTGCGGGCTTGCCTCCTGCAACAACATCCATACGAAGCCGATCATGGGGGTGTCGCCCTACAGGAGCATCAACCTGCCCCTCAGCCGGTGTTACTCCATACACAAAGGCTTGATAACATCGGTGTAGACTGCGGTCCTTAAGTTGTTCAATAAGGCTGGATTGAGCCTTAGCTGTGCGAGCTACCACCAGTAAACCCGATGTATCCTTATCAAGCCGATGAACTATGCCGGCACGAGGCAACTCTGCCAGCCCCGGGTCAAAATGCAACAAGGCATTCAGCAAGGTGCCCTGGCGATTTCCTGCCCCCGGATGAACCACCCAACCAGCCGGCTTATCAATCACCAGCACATGCTCATCCTGATAAACGATGTTCAGCGGCAAATCTTCGGCCACATCCTGAGTGCGATCAGTCAACGTCGTCGCCAACTCAATACAATCGCCTTCATGAACACGCTGACTTGCTTTGGCACTTTGCCCATTGCATATCAGTTCGGCAACTGCTATCCACCCCTTAATCTGTTCGCGGGAAAAATCCTGCATTAAGCGGGCAGCCACCTGATCCAGACGTAACCCTGTCATGTCTGCGGGCACAAGAGTTTGTCGCTGTATTGTTTTGTGCATAGGAGAGCAGGCCTAGGTGTGCTTAAATAGTCATTCTAACCTATTACAAGGTACGGCTGTTTCGAACCATGCAAGCAAAAATCATCAGCAGCATTTTTATCGCCAGCCTTCTTGTTGCCTGTGCCGGGCACAAAAAACATGACGACGAACTCAGTGACAAAACGTATTATGAACAAGCCATGATGGCCATTTCCGATCATAGCTACCAAACTGCTATTCATAAACTTGAAGATCTCGACTCTCACTATCCGGTTGGTCCCTATGCAGAGCAAGGTCAACTAGAACTTATTTACGCCAATATGATGCACCTCGATTATGGCGCAGCCAGTGCCGCAGCTGACCGATTCATACACTTGCATCCTTCCAGCTCACAGTTAGATTATGCCTATTACGTCAAGGGCATAGCTGATTTCAAGTCAGATGAAGGTGCATTTGACCGTTATTTACCCATTCACTCAGCTTGGAGAGATATTGGAGAGCGACGCACCTCTTTTGATGACTTCAAGCAACTTATCGATAAGTTCCCGGACAGTCGGTTCATCCCTGATGCCCGGCAACATATGATCTATATTCGCAATCAACTCGCTGAGGGCGAACTGCATGTTGCCATGTACTATGCTCGTCGAGGCGCCTACTTGGCGGCGGTGAACCGTGCACGCAATATCGTAGAAGGCTACTCAGGCGCCCCTAGTACCACGCAGGCACTTGCCGTCATGAGCTACTGCTACGATCGTCTTGATCTTAAAACTCTTGCTGATACCAGCTTGCAGGTTTTACGTTACAACGATCCATCTTTCAAAGATTTTGACAGTAAAGGTCGAGTAAAACTTGATTTTGGATCGCGCAATGACCGCCGATCCTGGCTAAATATTATTAGCTTTGGTCTTTTAGGAAACTCTGACGTCTCTGATCCTATGTGAATACACATGGCCAAGGCGGTCAGGAAAATCCACTCCTGACCGCTCTTTCTGTGGTTTACCAGTGTATGCCCTTCATAAGGTAAGCAAAGGCCATTTGTTCCGTCGTTGGTGGTGCCACTTCATCAGGCTTTCCCAATTTAGCAGCTTGTGAATCAGGGAACATTTTAAAGCCCGTATTCATGATGATTTCTGTGGTTTTTGGCATCACAAAATGCAGAACCTGAGCAAATATCCCTAAACGTGTTGCAATACGCTTGCTGCGATTGATAATCGCGTCACAGATCATGTCTGCTGCTTCTTCAGGACTGATCGCCGGCACATGATCGTAGATCTTGGTCGGAGCAATCATCGGGGTACGCACCAATGGCATATTGATGGTGGTGAAATGAATGCCCTGATCAGAAAACTCAGAAGCAGCACAGCGCGAGAAGGCATCTAACGCTGCCTTGGAGGCTACATACGCCGAAAAACGAGGAGCATTGGTCAATACACCAATAGAGGAGATATTGATCACATGACCATTATGTCGTGATTCAAAATGCGGTAACAAGCCCATGATCAGACGCAACGCGCCAAAATAATTTAACTGCATGGTGCGCTCGTAATCATGAAAGCGATCATATGCTGAGGAAATTCCACGACGTATGGAACGACCCGCATTATTGACCAGGACATCAACCTGACCATGCTCTGTCATAACCTCTTGAATCAAACGATCACAGTCCTGCAAATTGGCAATATCAGCACTGTAGGTCCAGGCTTGTCCTCCAATCGCTTCAATCTCTTCACGAGTGGCCTGCAATTTTTCCGGATCACGCGCAACCAGCACGATGCGGGCACGTGTTTCAGCTAATCGCAAAGCCGTGGCCTTACCAATACCCGATGAAGCTCCCGTGATCATCACTACCTTATCAGCTACATTTCCGGCCAACGTATGATCAACAAATAAATCAGAATCCAGATGGCGCAACCAATAATCCCATAACACCCCCGCATAGGTGTCCAGGGAAGGGCAGGCAATTCCTGAGTCCTTAAGCTCACGCAAGGTGTCACGGCAATCAAACTTGGTCGGGTAGGTCAGAAAACCCAGGGCTTCCTCAGGTATTTGCATATCCTTGAGAAACTGCTTACGTAAGCGCGTAACCGGAGGGAGTTTGCCCAAGGGGCCAGTGATAGATTTGGGAATAAATGCCGCCATACGGGCATCAATCCGCATGGTAAATTGCGGTGCCGCTGCTGCTCTGGCAAACAGGTTCATGACCTCACCAACCTTAAACGGCTTAGGATCGGTCAGGTGAAATACTCGACCATCCAGGCCCTCTCGATGAGCCAGATGATCCATCGCATCGACGACAAAATCGACAGGAACGATATTGAGGCGACCACCCTCCACGCCGAGCATCGGCACCCAGGGAGGTAATGCAGCACGCAGTTTCTTGATCAAGCGCATGAAGAAATAGGGCCCGTCAATCTTGTCCATTTCTCCTGTTTGCGAATGACCCACCACCATGCCAGGACGATAAATACGAAAAGGTACAGCAGATGTCTGACGTACCATTTTTTCAGCTTCATGTTTGGTCCTAAGGTAAGGATTGACTAAACGTTCCGCCTCATCAAACATGTCCTCACGCCATGTACCGCTATACAATCCAGCTACTGCAATAGAGCTGGCATAATGAAAATGCCCAACTTCAAGCGCCTCAGCGGCTTGAAGAGCGTGACGGGTACCCTGAACATTTGCCTTAATCTGATCTTCTTCGCTAGCCTTGAGATCATAGATGGCTGCCAAGTGAAAGAAATGGCCAATCTTGCCGCGGAGTTCCTGCAAATCTTCGCTGGACAGACCTAAATTGGGTTGAGACAGATCTCCCTCAACCGCATGTAACTGACTAGCATGATGCGGGTAGCGTTGAAGTAAGTTGGTAAATTTTGTGCCGCTTCCAGCGCGAACCAGCACATGCACATCGCCGCCGCGCGCGAGCAGCTTCCCAACCAGAAATTTGCCTATAAAGCCGGTGGCACCGGTAACCAGATAATGCATGACCTTAAGCTCCCTGAATCATTATGAGTGGCAGCTCCCTTCCCCCGAGAGGCGCTCGCATACAGTGTAATGCTTAGCCGCTAAAGCGCCAGACCCCTGGCTCATATTTTTATATTTTTTTTGTTAAAAATCATATATTTAGAGTTTTTGCTCTTGAGTAAATGCTCTAAAATAATCCATCCATCTACTCTTTAGACCTTGGCGTACCTAAAGCCAGGAACACAAAAAAACAAAGATTATTCCTCCAGACTACTGACCAGGAGAGAGCATCTCTACACCAAGTAGCTTTACTCACCTCGCTCGCCTCGTCATCCCTCTCGGAGTCTACATCGATCAGAACCCTTCCACTCCTCAGCACTCCATAAAGTGTTGGGTGAACATGGGGACTATACTCCCCTGGGTACTATCAACCACCCTGCTGCCAACCCTGCGTGACCGGGTAGCGTCTGTCCTTGCCAAAACCGCGCTCTGTGACGCGAGGCCCGATAGCCGCCTGTCGCCGTTTGTACTCATTACGGTCCACCATTCGCAATACACGATGGACATCTTCAGGTTTATAACCCTCCCTAAGCAGATCATGGGCACTAGCATCCTCTTCAATATACCGTTTGAGCATGGCATCCAATAGGTCATAGGGCGGCAGAGAATCCTCATCCTTCTGATCCGGCGCCAACTCAGCTGACGGCGGGCGATCAATAACCCGCTGTGGAATAGGTGCCTTGCCTGGATCCCGCTGATTAAGCCATTGAGCCAGCCGGAATACCCTTGTCTTAGGAACATCCTTGAGTACGTCAAAGCCTCCGGCCATATCCCCATACAAGGTGGCATACCCCACTGCCATTTCAGACTTGTTCCCCGTCGTTAATACCAAGGCTCCCGACTGGTTAGACAAGGCCATCAACAAAACACCGCGGGCGCGGGCTTGTAGATTCTCGAGGGTAGTGCTTGGCGCCTTGCCTGCCAGCAAGGGCTGCAATACATCAATAAAAGAAGCCACTATCGGCTCAATAGAAAGTCCATGATAAACCACCCCCAGTCGTCTGGCCTGCTCGGCTGCATCTTCCTCACTCATGGGTGCTGTATAGCGATAGGGCATCATCACGGCTGTGACCTTATCAGGGCCTAATGCATCGACCGCAATACAGAGTGTCAATGCAGAATCAATCCCCCCCGACAACCCCAGCACGACGCCTGGAAACCGGTTCTTCTGAACATAATCACGCACTCCCATGACCAAGGCGGCATAAAGCTCAGCATCTTCATCCTGAACCTTTTCAATCTTAACCTGTTCCGGATGAGCTCCTGTAAAACGATGCAACTGAATTATTTCTTGAAAATCAGGAGCCAGGGCCACCTGCTGACCTGCACCATCAAGAATAAAAGAAGCCCCATCGAAAACCAGCTCGTCTTGCCCTCCCACCATGTTGACATAAACCAGAGGACATCCTGACTGATGCTGGCGCACGATGTTCAAACGCTGTTGTTGTTTGCCTAGGTGGTAAGGCGATGCATTCAAACAAACCAACAGTTCAGCCCCAGCTTTAACGGTGGACTGTACGATCGCTTCATGCCAAATATCCTCGCAAAGCAGCAACCCTATCTTAACCCCAGCATGCTCGATAACTACATCATCATGACCAGGCTCAAAATACCTTCGTTCATCAAACACCTGGTAGTTAGGTAGACAGCGCTTGCGGTACTCCTGAATCGCTCTACCTGGCACAATAAAACCAGCCAGGTTGTAGCGATGCCCCTCCCTGACCCCAGGATACCCCAGCACCAGAGGAAGCGGGGTCGACGCCTGCAGCGTATGTAAGGCCCCCTGAATACGCGCTTCAAGCGCAGGCCGAAGTAGAAGGTCTTCGGGTGGATAACCGATCAAGGCTAACTCCGGGTAGACCACCAGATCAGCTCCCCGAGCCAATGCCTCATCAGCGGCTTTGATAATCAAGGCAAGATTGCCCTCGATATCTCCCACCAGGGGATTGATCTGTGCCAGGGCCAGACACCAGGTTTGCTGCATGCGCAATCTCCATTTCCATGATCAAGCAAGGCAGATTAGGTTAAACTGAAGGCAGTCTACACAAACGGACGCTTTAGTCATGTTCAGCTTGCTATTTAAAGGTTTTATCCTGTGGATTATATGGCATATGCTGCGCTCCATGATGCGCCCATCTCCCCACATACCCCATCAACCTTATCAGCCAGATAGTCATTCACAAGATATTCCCATGCAACGCTGTCATGTTTGTCATACCTACCTCCCTGAAGCCAAGTCATTAAGCGATCGTCAGGGCAGGTACTATTGCTGCGAGCTTCATCGCCAGGCAGGTACTCATCAGCCATGAACATGGCAGCTCTGGATTCTGATCGACGCCTACTGAGAATCTATGTCTGGTATAGATTGGCTCTAGCAGCTCTTCTGTTCTTGCTGCAACGACTACATTTTCAGAGCCCGGTACTGGGCCAGGAAGATCCCGTCGGTTACATGCGGCTAGCGATCATCTACTTTCTGTTCAACCTAGTATCTCTGATCTTCAATCGTGATCGTTGGGCATCACCAACATTAAGATCCGTTGTATTTATCTATGTTGATGTGGTGATGCTGACCTTGCTAATCCACAAAAGTGGTGGCGTGACCTCAGATCTCCCCTTGCTACTGGCCGTGGTTGTCGCTGCAGGTAACATACTTTTGCGCGGCCGCTTAGGTTTACTGATTTCCGCCGTAGCCACGCTGGCCCTGCTGTATGAGGAAGCCCTTCTTATCGACGAACATGGCTTATCTTGGCAGAGTTTGAACGCCACTGCATTTCTTTGTCTGAGCTTCTTTGGCATAGCTGTGCTCTCCCAGCAGCTTGCGCAACGCCTGCGCCAAAGTGAGGCGCTGACCGCCCGGCAAGAAAGAATGTTGCGCGAGATGCACCACCTCAGCATGCAAATCATTCAACGCATGCGCACAGGCATTCTGGTTGTGGATGATGTGCCCCGAGTGGTCATGGCCAACGATGCCGCCAGAGTTCTTTTAGGCATCACCCAACCCATGGAACATCTCAGCCTGCTTGCCGAGCATTCCTCACCGTTGTCTACAGCCCTGGAACACTGGATAAATTCTCCACATTTTCGCCCTCGCCCGTTTCAGAACCATTCAACGTCCCCCGAGATCAGTGCACGTTTTACCGTTCTGGACGCGGAACAGCCTGATACCCCTTGGTCCACGCTGATTTTTCTAGAAGACAATACCCAGTTAGCGCAGCAAGCCCAGCAGCTAAAACTGGCTTCACTGGGTCGCTTTACCGCCAGCATCGCCCATGAAATTCGTAACCCCATGGGAGCCATCAGCCATGCATCACAACTCCTCGCGGAGTCCCCTGAAATTAAGCAGGAAGATCAACGGCTACTCCAAATCATTCAGCAGCATTGTCGCCGCATGAACGGCATCATTGAAAATGTACTGCAACTATCCCGACGCGAACGTCCTGTATCCCAGCTTTTTGATCTCCTGTCCTGGCTGGATAAATTCACCGAAGAATTTAAACAAGGTTACGGACAGCCAGCCCTCCTCGAACGTCAAGATGCCACCAGCCCCATTGTCGTACGCTTTGACCCCGACCAATTATTTCAGGTCATACAGAATCTAGTCAGCAATGGGTTGCGCTACAGCCTTAAGCAGGGATCTTCGCGCGTTAAATTATTGACTGGATTACTTGATGCAGATCGCCCTCACCTCGACATCATTGATGATGGGCCTGGCATCAGCCAAGACGTACGCTCGCATTTGTTTGAGCCTTTTTTTACCACAGAAACTCAGGGCACTGGCTTAGGGCTTTATCTCTCGCGCGAACTATGTGAAGCCAACCAAGCACGTCTAGACTACGTCTATCCTTTCGGGCCCGGTAGCTGTTTCCGGATTACATTTTCTCACCCTGACCGTTATCCACCTATCTTATGAAATCAGCTATGGTCTTAATCGTCGATGACGAACCCGATATATGTGAACTTCTGGAAATAACCTTGGGTCGTATGCAATTAGCTACACGTAGGGCCGACTGCGTGCAAGCTGCCCTTAAGTGTTTGAATGAGCAGTCCTTTGACTTGGTACTCACCGATATGAACTTGCCTGATGGCAATGGTCTACAACTGGTTCAGGAAATCCAAACACGCTGGCCCACGATACCGGTCGCGGTCATCACGGCTTATGGAAGCATGGAAACCGCTGTTACAGCTCTAAAAGTGGGAGCGTTTGACTTTATCTCCAAACCTGTAGAACTCGAGCGTTTACGCGAACTGGTCAAAAGTGCTTTGAAACAACCACCCCCTCCTGCGCAGGATACTCAGGAACCGATTCTCGGGTGTTCCAAATCCATATTGCAGTTGCGAGAAACCGTAGCCAAACTGGCTCGCGGACAAGCGCCCGTGTTTATCAGTGGCGAATCGGGCAGTGGAAAAGAGCTGGTGGCCAGACGCATTCATGAACTCGGCAATCGATCCAGCTACCATTTCATCGCAGTCAACTGTGGTGCCATTCCTGCGGAGCTTATGGAAAGTGAGTTCTTTGGTCATAAACGCGGGAGTTTTACCGGCGCGCAGGAGGATAAGATCGGCTTATTTCAAGCAGCCAATCAGGGAACTCTCTTTCTCGATGAGGTCGCTGATCTGCCTCTGGCCATGCAGGTTAAACTTCTCCGCGCACTACAAGAGAAAGCTGTGCGACCCATAGGCTCCACCAAGGAATTGCCCATCAACGTTCGTATCATCTCGGCCACACACAAAGATCTGGCTCAGGAGGTTGCAGATGGTAACTTCCGGCAGGACCTTTTTTATCGTATCCATGTCATACCCTTGCGAGTCCCGGCATTACGCGAACGTGGCGATGACATTATCCAGCTAGCCCAGTCTTTCCTGTTACAAATTGCCCGGGACTGGAATCAACCACAGGCTACCCTGCACGAAGATGCCCTGCTGCAACTACGCCGTTATAGCTTTCCTGGCAATGTTCGGGAATTGCAGAATATTCTGGAACGAGCGGTGACCTTGTGCGACGCCAATATTATCCGTCCCGAACACCTGCATCTCCCCCAATCGGCCGAATTCAGGTCCATCCAGTCTCCTACTGTTATGCATGAGGTGCCCCAAGGCGGCGCCCTGGAAGACTACCTGTTTGAGATTGAGAGAAAAGCCATCCTCAATGCCTTGGAGGAAACACGATGGAACCGCACCTTGGCTGCTCGCAAGCTGGGCATGACCTTCCGTTCCTTACGTTACCGACTCAAGAAAATGGGGCTAGATAACGAGGACGACAGTGAAAGCCCCGTTTCATAAAGGCTGAGGCGCATAGGGTGCAGGATCCGTCCATGGTGCTTCACTCAGCATCATCTCGGCCATCAAACGCGCGCTTGCAGGCGCCAAAACCAAGCCGTTGCGAAAGTGCCCGGCGCTGATCCAGAGATTCTGCATAGGCCCCCGCCCCATACAAGGCACTCCCTCCGGGGACCCTGGACGCAACCCCGACCAATGATAATCAGGCTGTCGGTCACGCAAGTCAGGCCAGATCGATACAGCACTGGCATGCAGATCAGCCTTAGCCTGTTCCGTGACCCCTGCATCAAAACCCACATCCTCCAGCGTTGACCCCGCCAGCACCAAACCATCGCGACGTGGAATAAGGTAACGCCCACGCAGCATGACCATGCTGCTCAGCTCCCCAGGCAGACAACGATAGGCCAGCATTTGTCCACGCACAGGTATGATGGGTAATTCCCACCCCCAAGGCCGTAGAAGATCAGCTGTCCATGCCCCCGCGCACAGCAAGAACTGATCTGCTTCGTAGCGATGCCCAGCGGCATCGACCGCTGCACGGACTGTATCCTGCGAGCATTCCAGGTGAGTTAGCGGACTATACACCTTGATATCAACGCCTCGCTGCTGGCAATCGAGCAACAGCGCTTTGAGCAAACGAGGATTTCTGACATGGGCTATTTCAGGCATCCATAACGCATCGCCCTGAGGCTTCAGCCCTGGCCAGCGCCTGCTGACTTCATGACCTGAGACAAGCTCAATTTTACGTCCATAGATTTCTGACCATGCACGAGCCTCATGCCCCTCTTCAGCATCGAGCATGACCAAACCGGTCTGCTGATACTGCGCATCTATACCGGTATCACGACATAAAGCCATCACTAATTCAGGATATGCCACCTGAGCCCAGGCCGCCAGAACCGATACTGCGGGCGGATAACGCCAGGGGTAGAGCGGCGAGATAATCCCACCACCCGCCCACGAAGCTTGACGCCCCACCTCGCCAGCCTCCAGTACACACACCTTTTCTCCACGCAACACCAGTTCCCGTGCTGTCATCAGGCCCAGCACCCCAGCCCCTACCACCAGGTGACGCATACTTACTCCGACTAGCCGCCTACGTTATGGGTACGGTAGGCATGACATAAAAAACTTCCGTATAAGGTCCGGGATTTTGCCCGTTATCAATTACCGGAACCGTCATTTTCATCAAAAACCCAGTGGTATTCGATGGGTTTCCTGGTTCTGCTTCCGCCTTATAAGTTGACGGCGCAATGGTCAAACTCACCATGAGATCATTAGTTTGAGGATCTATCGCTACCGAATTGACCGTCACGCCTATGCTGCTTAAGGCACTCAAATTATTACGGATCCAGGTAAAATTGGCTGCGTTGAAATTATTCGTCATATTTGGAAAATACGACACATTCAGACGAGGAGGAATGATCACTGTGGCCGTAATAGGCATCGTAGGACCCGATGCATAACTTGTATCCGGAAAAGGAACTTCCGTGGGTGCCGTTAGGCTCGTAGTTCCACTCGCCGAGGAGTTTGCTTGCCCGGAGGGATAGACCAACACTTCAAACAGATTGCCTACATCCAAGGCTCCATTCGTCGCATTGACCGACAATCGGTAAACACCCGGCTGCTGTCCAGGAGGTACCGTGACATTAATCTGACCTGTTGAACTAACCTTAGCCTGTAAGCCATCGGGGTTACCCAAGGTTCCTGCCGGCAAAAAGATATTGGTTGCAGGGCTGTAATTGGCATAGCCTGTAGCCGTCGTGGAGGCAGCACCTGCTGATGCAGGGGCATCGACGCTGATTTCAAGCCCGGGTGAAGAGGTTACTGTGTTTAATAC
>JABEVH010000084.1 GCA_013043915.1 Pseudomonadales bacterium | reverse complement strand
TGCTGACACGTGCCGAGGTACGGGATTATTACGCTGAAAAAACAGGATGGCAGGCAGAAAATTTTGACTTTTACACAGTCTATGGCCTGTTTCGCCTGGCGGTGATTGTGCAGCAGATCTATTACAGATTTGCCCACGGCCAAACCACGAACCCCGCCTTTGCCAGTTTCGGGCAAGTAGCTAACTATCTGGAACAACGTTGCATGCGTCAGATCGACGCATCGACCCTGTGAGGCAGCTATGGGCAGTATAACGCTGATTCGGCATGGGCAGGCCTCCTTTGGGGCAGCTGATTATGACCAGCTTTCAGCTCTGGGTGTCGCTCAGGCAGAGGCGCTGGGCCGTTGGTGGAAGCAGACAGCTGCTCCCAGCACATGGTGGAGTGGAAGTATGAAGCGTCACCAGCAGACAGCCGCGGCTTGCGCTGATGCGCTGGGCCACGCAGGGTCCGTGAATATTGACGCTGGATTTAATGAGTTTGATCATCAGGAAGTGTTACTGCGATTCCGGCCGGAATTTGCTGATACGCAGATACTGGCCAGCAGGCTGGCAACTAGCAGTTCACCTCGTCGTGCATTTCAGGAGCTATTTGCTGAGGCCTGCAGCCGCTGGATGTCAGGCCAGCATGATGCTGACTATCGAGAAAGCTGGACTGTATTCGTACAACGAGTCATGGCAGCTTTGCAGCGCGTTATGGCAAGTCCTGGGCGTCAGCATGCCGTGTTTACTTCAGGCGGAACCATTGCCGCGGTTATGCAGGAAGTTCTGCATATTTCAGATGTCCATATCATGTCACTCAACTGGACCCTGAATAACGCAGGGGTAAGCCAGGTGTTTTATAGTCATGGCAGGCTGGGACTGTCATGCCTTAATACGACTTCGCACCTTGAGATTTGCTCTGATCCACAGCTACTAACCTACCGATAAGACAAGGGGATACAGATGACTGCAAACACGATGGATTTATCCGGTCAAATAGCACTGGTCACAGGGGCCAGTCGAGGTATAGGCGCAGCGATTGCCGAGTTACTGGCGCAACACGGAGCCCATGTACTTATTTCCAGTCGCAAGATCGCTGATTGTGAAAGCGTAGCTGCACAACTGCGAGATCAGGGTCTAAAGGCAGATGCCATGGCTTGCCATATTGGCGACATACAAAATATTGAGTCGTTGTTTGCAGCCATCAAGGAGCGCTATGGTCATTTGGACATACTGGTTAATAATGCGGCTACAAATCCTTATTTTGGCCCCATTCTGGAGACTGACTTGGGAGCATTCCAGAAAACCGTTGATGTTAATATCCGCGGATATTTTCTCATGTCGCAACAGGCAGCAAAAATGATGGCCGATCAGGGGGGAGGAGCTATCGTCAATGTCGCTTCGGTCAATGGTGTGAATCCAGGCCCCATGCAAGGGATATATTCGATCAGTAAAGCTGCAGTCATCGCCATGACGCAAGCCTTTGCCAAGGAATGTGCGGGCATGGGGGTGCGCGTTAATGCCCTGTTGCCTGGATTTACCAACACAAAATTTGCCAGCGCCCTGGTGAATAACCCCGTCATCAGGGAAGAAGCCCTCAAGCACATCCCCATGCAGCGTATCGCTGAACCCAAGGAGATGGCAGGGGCTGTACTGTACCTGGTTTCCTCCATGGCCAGTTATACCACCGGGGTAGCATTGAATGTGGATGGCGGTTATTTGCTGGGTTGAGCGGCCCAAACCTGTTGGCGATAGTTGCGTGGGTTTTGGCCCGCGTAACGCGTAAAAGCGCGGCTAAAGGCGCTTTGTTCGCTAAACCCTAACAGCATGGCAATATCAGTGAGGTTTAAATTGGGGTCAGCAAGATAGCGCTTGGCCAGTTGTTCGCGTGTACGCCGCAAAAGGGTTTGAAAAGTAAGCCCGCGCTGTGCAAGCAAGCGTTGCAGTTGACGTCTGCTGATGCCTAACTCATGGGCCATCAGGGGAAGATCAGGTCCTCCTTCAGGCAGATACTTGAGCAGGCAACGCTGCAGGTTTTGGCTAAGAGTATCGTGGGTGGGTAAGCTCATGAACATGGCTTGGGCCTGTTGCTCCAGCAAGCTGGCTAAACCCGGATCAGCCAGCTTGACCGGTGCCTGCAGAAAACTATTATCGAATCTTATTCGGGTGTCCTGGCCTGCAAACTTCACCTCACAGCCAAACCATCGGCCATAGATCTCCTCATTCCCGGGGCAAGGACTGGCCAGCTGCACACTTTTAATATGTAGTGGCCAGTCGCTGATGCGCTGCACAAACACCCAAAATGCAGCCACGGCCAGCTCTTCAGGAAGCAGACCATAAATACCATCAGCTTGTATCCATACAAGCTCAACCGTATCGGCTCCTGAGGACTGCAAAGAAGCAGGAATCGTATCAGCCAAGAGTCGAGCGTAGCGGCTAGTTCGTAACAGGGCTTCACCAAGGGTGGTTGAGGCGAGGCAAAGGTAACCAACGATGCCGGTATGATCGGTACGAATATGTTCTGCTATTTTAAGGCCCAGGCCAGGTTCAGGACAGGTGATGGCGAGTTCATCAAGCGCATCTAGCCAGATGGCCAGCGGAAGCCTGGCATCATGTTGATGGTCAAGTAAGCGTTGACGCAACTCAGGTAATTCCAGTTGTCGTGCATTCATGAAGTCAAAGAGCATACCAACCAGTGAAGTTAATAGGGTCTGACTGCTTAGCAGGGCATCGGGTGTTATCATGATCCTTACAGAAGTTGGAGTATGTACTCATGCTAGCGTTTTTGACTTTAATCGCCAGCCTTTTGCTGATATTGGCAGCATCTAGTCTGTTTACGCATAGTGTGGAAGCTGTGGCACACAGATATGGCTTGGGGGTAGGCGTAGCAGGATCCTTGCTGGCTGCCGTAGCCACAGCCATGCCGGAAACCATCGTGCCTTTGCTGGCCCTGGCGCAGGGTCATGCCGAAAGCATAGGTACGGGTGCCATCATGGGCGCGCCCCTGATGTTGAGTACCTTAACGCTAGGCTTGCTGGCGATGACAGCACTCAAGCAGCGAGGGTGGAAGGGGATAATAAAGACGGATGATCAGATTCGGGCAGACCTCCGCCTTTTTATGCTGGCCTATACCTATGCTTTGTTACTCATGGCCCTGCCCCATGGCTGGATGCCTGGCTGGGCTTGGGCCTTGCCGCTACTGGTGGCATACAGCGTGCACAGTTGGCGCCTGATACGTCAAGCCAGGGTGATGGAGGAGATGGTGCCGGACTCCTTTCTACAAGGGTATGCGGTGGGCGGTTGGGT
>JABEVH010000083.1 GCA_013043915.1 Pseudomonadales bacterium | reverse complement strand
TCAGTAATCCGCAAAACGGTGAATTGCTGGCTGTGCTGGGCGGTAGCGATTTGCTGTTTACAGGCTATGATCGGGCACTTGATAGCTCTCGACAGGTTGGGTCCTTGCTCAAACCCGCTGTTTATTTAACCGCTTTGGCCAGTCATCAATATACGCTGACTACGCTACTCGACAATAGCCCGTTAACCCTGGCTATGGCGAATGGACGATCCTGGTCGCCGCATAATTATGAGGCAGATGCTCCGGTCTCAGTCACCTTGATACAGGCGTTGGCCCACTCTTACAATCTGGCTAGCGTACGGTTGGGGATGGGTGTGGGATTGCCTGCGGTCATCACCACCTTGCATAACTTAGGGTTGCAACAAAATATACCTGCCTATCCTTCTACTTTGCTCGGTGCCATTACGTTGACCCCGTGGCAGGTCCTTGGTATGTATCAGACTCTAGCGTCCAATGGGTTTGAAACACCGGTACGATCAATTCGTGAAGTCGTGGATGGAGAGGGTAAACCCTTGGGGCGGTATGATTTAGATGTGCGCCAGGTGGTGGATGCCAGTGCGGTATATCTGTTGCGTCAGGCTATGCATCAAGTGATGGTCTCAGGTACGGCAGCTGCAGCTACGGCTGCGTTACCGCGAAATACAGATATGGCGGGCAAGACAGGAACTACCAATGATTTACGTGATGCCTGGTTTGCTGGGTCAACAGGCAATAAGCTGGCAGTTGTCTGGCTGGGCAATGACAATAATCAGCCCACAGGCCTAAGTGGGGCTACAGGTGCATTGCCGGTTTGGATAGATCTGATGCAGCAACTTCATCCACGGCCGGTAGATGTTCCGCAGCCTGATAATGTTGCCTGGGTCTGGGTCGACCCTGAACATCAGTCCCTATCTGCTGAAAATTGTCCAGGTTCGTTGATGTTGCCATTCTTTAAAGACACCTTGCCAACGAGCACGCTAGACTGTCATGCAGGAGGTGCATCTCCGGTTCTGGATCATGTGCTGGATAAGATCAAGGGATTGTTTGGGCACTAGTATGAGCATTGAGGAGTCTGGATGCGTAAATGGTTGCAAGGTGTCTTGTGGGGAGTGGTTTTAGCGCTGGCTGGATGTGCTGTACAGCAGGCGCCTGTTACACAGCGCGGACCAGCGCCTGCAAAAATCACTTCAGGTGCGCAGCTCCCTTCCCCAATAATCTCGCCGGAAGTTCACCAGCATCGACCGGTACCGGCTCCCCCGGTATCGCAGCCAACAACGCCAGCGCCACCAGTTGCTCCGGCTTATACATGGGCATCCCAACCTCAAGTCAGATTGGCGGATGGTAGCACCATACCGGTACTGGCATCGTTGTTAAAGCGAGCTCAAACCTATCAGTATCAGGGTAAGTGGTATAAGGCAGCCCATGTGCTTGAACAGGCTGTTCGTGTGGCACCTCAGTCAGCGCTACCTTACTTACGGTTTGGGCAATTGCGTTTGGCACAGAAACAGTATGCATCAGCTGCCAATATGGCGCGTAGAGGATTGCTATTTGCCCGGTTAGCGCAGGATCGTGGGCAATTATGGCAAGTCATTGCTCAGGCTTACAGGGCGCAGGGGCAGTTGACTCTGGCTCGTCAAGCTGAGGCAGAAAGCCAGCGCGCGCTTAAGCCCTAGGATTAGCTGTTATGGACACTGCTTTAACTATAAAAATTGACGCCATGCAAAAGGGGACAGAGCATGATGCTTTTGTTTCGCTGGAGTGTGCAGTTTGTCAGGGTTTAGCTCCGTTTTTGCGTATGAGTCTGGCGGGTGAAGATCTGATTGCCAAGGCAGGCGAGTTAATGGAACGTGTCAGGGTATGCCCAGAAGATGCCGGTTCCTGGCGTGATGCTTCCATCGCACTGTCCTGCCTGGGGCAAGCGGAACTTGCGCAGCAGTTCCTGGAGCAGGCATTAAGTTTATGTACACATTACAAAATACAAGGTTCAGCATCGCAACCGATTCTCCGCGTGTTGATGCTGATGCAGCCAGGTGAGCTCTCAGCGAATACTCCTCTGGAATGTTTGTTGGAGCAGGCTCCGGTGGAGATAGTTCAGGCGCTGGTGACTTCCGGGCAACTCAGTTCTCTACAGGTGCCGGAACATGATGTACTTTTTATGGCGGTAGCTGAATCTCCTGCGAGCCAGAATCTTTTGCATGAGCTTGAACTGCAGTTGGCATCATGGCCACGTCCCGTGATCAATACCCCTCAAGCTGTTCTCGGCATGGCCAGAGATCGTGTTGCCCAGTTGCTGCAAGGCATAGAGGGCTTGGTGGTTCCGGTGACGACGAGCTATTCACGCGCTACCCTACAGCCATCGGTATTGGCCTATCCCATCATTATACGTCCCTTAGGGTCTCAGGCTGGGCATGATCTCGCTTGTTTGCAACATCCCGATGAATTAATAGCTTATTTGCACAAGGTTCAGGCCGACACCTTTTATGTGGCTCCCTTTGTGGATTATGCCGATCGACAGGGGCTGTATGCCAAGATGCGTATAGCCTTGATAGATGGTGAACCGTGGCCCTGCCATCGCGCCCTATCAGCACACTGGATGGTGCATTATGTCAATGCGGGCATGTACGAAGATGCTGCAAAACGCGCACAGGAGCTGATTTGGATGCAAACCTTCTCAGCTTTTCTGGAGCGGCATGTGGTCACTCTGAATGAGGTTGCTGAACGGTTGCAGCTACCTTATGTATTGCTTGATCTGGCTGAGTTGCAGGATGGTCGCTTATTGCTTTTCGAGGCAGATCCTGCGATGGTCGTACATGCTATGGATTCGGTGGAGCTGTTTCCCTACAAGCAGGTGTATATGGGGCAATTGCGAGAGGCTGTGGTGGCTTCGTTGGTCAGACATGCTGGGGATGTCCATGGCGTTTCTTGATGAACATAATTTCTCTGGGGGGCCAGGAGTGCTTCCCGCTAGCGTGTTATTGCAGGTACAGCAGGCTATTCTGCAGGTTCCTGAGCTGGGTATATCGCTACTGGGGGTTAGCCATCGTTCAGACTGGTTTGCTCAGGTGGTGGCAGAAGCTGAATCGCATGTGCGGTATCTCTTGAATCTGGAGGATGATTTTGCGGTGCTATTTCTGCAGGGGGGAGCTACCCAGCAGTTTAGTATGGTGCCGATGACCTTTCTGGCAGGTTCTTCATCCCCTGCCGATTACTTGGATACAGGCTATTGGAGCCATAAATCTCTGCCCCATGCTGCATGCATAGGCCCTATGCGCACAGCTTGGAGTGGGCAGGCACGTGGTTACTGTGATTTGCCGGTGCGGCATGAGGTTGACTATGATCCCCGCGCTCCTTATATGCACTACGTTTCCAATGAGACAGTAGAAGGGTTGCAATTTCATGATGTTCCTGGTCTGGACAGTGTGCCACGGGTGTGCGACATGTCCTCTGATTTTTTATCCCGCTGGGTAGACATGAAACGCTATGCCTTGGTTTATGCACATGCCCAAAAAAATCTGGGGCCGGCCGGGGTGACACTGGTGCTGGTTAGAAAGAGTTGGTTGGCCCAAAGTTGCCAGACGGATTTGCCTGATTTTCTGGATTACCGCCAGCACATGCAGGCCCACTCCATCCTTAATACACCTCCGGTATTCGCCATTTATGTGGTTCTGCTGGTCTTGCGCTGGCTCAGGTATGAGGTAGGTGGCCTAGATAAGATGCAAGCTATCAATGCTGCCAAGGCGGGTAAGGTGTATAACTGTCTGGAGAGGCTCGGTGATGATGTGGTTATCCATGCCACGGCGGCATGTCGATCTCAGATGAATGCGGTTTTTCACTTTAGTCACCCTGAGTGGCAACAGAGGTTTTTAGATTTGTCACAAAGGGCTGGATTTATCGGGCTGGAGGGGCATCGCTCCGTCGGAGGTGTACGCATCTCCATGTACAATGCCATGCAGCCGCATGCTATTGATGATCTGGTTGAATGGGTGGCTGAGTTCTGTCGGTTGCAGGGTTGACTTCGCGGTAAGGTGGCGGAGCTTGCCAACCTTTCGGGCGTCGACCTTGTAGCAAGTACACAAAGGCGATGATTTCAGCCACGATACGGTAAAGCTCAGGGGGGATGCGTTCTCCCCATTGTTGTTCGGCAAGCATTTCTACCAAGGGTGCGTTCTCATAAATGGGAATATTGTGCTCCTTGGCTAAAGACACGATACGCTCAGCCAATGCATGCGAGCCTACGGCCGAAATTTCAGGAGCCTGGGTTCCATCGTAGAACAGTGCTACGGCCTTTTTGTCATCGTTCACAAGTTCTCCTAGATGGAAATGTCGATTAGGCTGAGGGGTGGCAGGTCACTCGGAGGCGTCGCGGGTAACCCTGCATGGGTGGTGAGATGGCTTATATTCAGTCCATAAGTTCCAAGTTGCTCGGCAAGTTCAGGAAGTTTTCTGTCCAGCAACAACCGGGTAATTTCCTTTTCCGCCCAAAAATCCGTACCTAAGGAGCGTCCTTGGAGTTCGCCTTTGGCAACGATACGCCCCAAACCTTCAAGATCAAATCCTAAGCTGATGATCCAGATCATGCTGCCTGCAGATTGAGCGCCCTGTGGCTTGGCTTTACGTTTAACTGTTTCAACATCCACCGAGTGATAGCGCTGATCAACCATGATAGGCATAGTGGTCATAAAAATCACCTGTTGGTCCTGTTGCGGCAAAGGGTGCAGGCTTGGCGGCAGTGAAGAGGCCCCCGCATGTTGTAGGGTAGTTATGGCGCGATTCATTTGATGATTGGCCAAGGTAGCCAGGATAAGCTCACGCACTTGATGTAGGGTACTGCCGAGTTCAGTAGGCGCCGTTGGTGATGACGGGAAACCGGCGATAGCTATTTGAGGCATCGTAGGAATGCTTTTTTCTGGTGTTGACGTTGCTGTAAAATTTAGCGGCCTATTGGGTTG
>JABEVH010000082.1 GCA_013043915.1 Pseudomonadales bacterium | reverse complement strand
GTGAAGGGTGCGATAAAACCTGCGACTGAAGTCGAAACCAACAGAATGGAACGCAAGGGCAAAGGCATTTGGTGTCTTGAAAACGAACTCCTGCAAGGCTGGGCCATTACTGCAGGCTTTGTGGGAACCACGACCCTGATCTGTGGGCCTCGCGCCATCCCCTTCCTGGTGGCTCAGGGGGTTTATGGCGCCAGCTTGCTTGAGGTGGTGAACTACATTGAGCATTATGGCTTGCTGCGGCAAAAGGATGAGCAGGGCAAATACGAACGCACTTCACCGGAGCATAGTTGGAACAGCAACTATGTGGTGACCAATCTGGTGCTGTACCAACTACAACGCCACTCGGATCATCATGCCTACCCAGCGCGCAGCTTCCAGGCCTTGCGTCATTTTGAAAATTCACCGCAACTCCCTGGCGGGTATGCCTCCATGCTATTGCCTGCCTATCTGCCATCGCTATGGTTTGAGCTGATGGATCGCCGGGTCATTGAACACTACAAGGGGGATCTGAGTAAAATCAATATGGATCCTGATCGTCGTGAAGAACTGATGAAAAAGTATGAGCAACTCGCTGCCTCAACAGCAGCTCAGGAAGATGCTCTCACCCAGGCCGTATCATAATCATTAAGTCACATAAGCTGACCATGAGGACTCACCCCTCCTCATGGTTTTTAGATCAGGAAGAGTAGCTACCATGAAACGTTATCAATGCATCGTTTGTGGATTTATTTATGATGAAGCGACAGGGATGCCCGCAGAAGGCATCCCTGCGGGAACACGCTGGGCTGACGTTCCTGCCGGGTGGGTTTGTCCCGACTGCGGCATAGGTAAGGAAGATTTCGAAATGATTGAATGCTAAGTTTATCTAAACATCCCCATGAATAAATCCAGAAGATTCTCGCGCCATTGGGTGAAATAAGATAACTGCCATCCATACATGACAAAATGAGAGTGTTGACGCATAGGCAGCACCTTTCCAGGTTATTTGTTCCCGTCTATACAATGGACCCACCGACTCACTTCCAGCAACCCGACCTTCTCGAGCAATCATCACTGGATTATAGGTAGCTATTACATTCAACATGCTAATATTGCGGTTAATTCTCGTTCAGTTATGCCTGCCATGCATGATCAACAACCTAGATTAAACCGTATTGGGCGCGATGTGCGGGTCTTTATTCTGCACTTTCGGTTGCACCAAGCTGAGCCCTGGCTAGAACGCTTGGTCGTATGGAGTGCCGCTGCGCTCAGCGCCCTGATCATCGTTGGATTTGTACGGTTAACTGATCTTGCCCTGCATGTCTATACACATATGCAGCATAAGTTCTTTATCATCTCACTGCTCTTGCCCCCCGTAGGAGGCCTGCTGATTGTCGCCGTCATGCGCTTAGGTTTTCGTGGGGCCGAAGGCAGCGGCATTCCCCAGGTCATAGCCTGCTTGCATGAAGAGAATCCAGCCCAGATTGATCAACTGATCTCCTGGCCTATCGTGGTAGGCAAGATTTTCTTGGGTTCCGCGGCCATGGCAACTGGTTTTTCAACCGGTCGTGAAGGACCTTGCGTACAAATCGGCGCAGCCATCATGTATGGGATGCGTCGTTGGTTACCCGTGCGCAGTCGTATCAGCGCGCATGAGCTAATATTGGCCGGAGGTGCTGCTGGCATTGCAGCTGCCTTTAACACCCCTCTGGCAGGTATCATGTTTGCCATCGAGGAACTGGCTAGACAGTTTGAGCAACGTACCCAGCGTGTACTACTTACCGCCATCGTTATCGCCGGCATGGTATCGATCTCATTGCAGGGCAATTACCTGTATTTTGGTCATGTGCGCATTCAGAATCCTTCTGCGGCGATGATCATCCCTGTACTCATTTCAGCGTTGGTATGCGGTATAGCGGGGGGCCTGTTCAGCCGCACTCTGCTCTGGTCAGGCATCAAGGTGCTGCCTTCTTTACATACGCTACACAAGCAACATCCTATGCTTTTTGCCGGTCTATGCGGCTTAGCTATTAGCCTGCTCGGTCTGCTCAGTCATGGCAGCGTACAGGGATCAGGTTATGATGTGACCCGCGCCATGCTCATGGACGGTCATCCGGTTGCCTGGTATTACGCCCCCTTTAAGGCCATGGCAACCGCGCTTTCATTTCACAGCGGCGTACCTGGCGGTATTTTTGCCCCTTCATTGGCTATAGGTGCAGGTATTGGGCAAGACTTACTCGCTTGGGTAGGCACTCCTTCCATGCATGAAATCATCTACGCCTTATGTATGGCCGGCTTTCTGGCTGCCGTGACGCAATCCCCCATCACCGCAACCATCATTGTGATGGAGATGATCGATGGCCACGAACTGGTGATCAGTCTGGTGGCGGTCACTTTACTGGCAAGCTTAGTGTCACGAGGGCTGACGCCAGCGCTATACCATAGTTTGGCAGAACGGTACGTGCCACGCACCGATTAATAAATGACTTTGATGTTTTTCAGGGAACGGATGATTTCCTGGCTAAGTTCATGAAAATGTCCATGCAGAAGTTGCATCGCTTGGTCAGTATGGCCTTGCTGAAATTCGATAACTACCTGTGCAGCCGTCTGATGAAATTGCTGATGCGTCTTGCGCAGATTGACGAAGGTCATATAACTTTTCAGGTATCGATCACCATCGCCGTGATGTATCCATTGGCCCAGATCGCAGCAGTCAGCACAGCCGATAACCTGAATATCCAGGGTTTTCCCTGCATCCTTGTGCAAGGAAGCAAAAAGACTATCACTCCAGTCTTTATGAGCATCTATAGCCAGGTCAACATCTAGGCTCCGGCTAGCCAGGCTAAACGCCTGGGTTTGCTCATCACCAGAATTTTTACCTTGACCCTTTCTGCTTACCCAACTCATCGGCCATTACCTTAATGCACGCACAAAATCTTGCTGTCATGCTCGCCACTAAGTGCCATTTTTTCCAGTCCTTGCAAAACCTGCATACTGGCCGCTTCCATGCTGGAAACTTCCTTGACAGCTGTAGCCTGATCTCCTCGCCGGTACGCTCTGAGTGCGGCCAGCGCAGCTTCATGTACCCTGACATGAGGTATCTCAATGTCCCTATACCCGGGCAGTTGCGAGAAACATGCCTTACCCTCACCCTCATAGTACCATTGCCCCAGGCGGCAAGCTTTGTGGGAAGCAAACTGACCTTCTTCCTCATTGGACAGATTGAGCAACACTTGATAGACGCGAAACTTGTAGATGATATGATCGACCTTGGCCAGCTCACAAAACCCGCGCAGGGCTGAGGCTGCGATGGCCTGTTCCATATCAGAGGACATATCCAGCAACTTATGCATGGTCAGCGATGCAGCCTTTCCATCCTGGCTGTAGGAAGAGGCCTGGACAGAGAGTTCATTCATCCGGGTTCGACTAAGGTCACTGTCATCACGAATCTGTTGTACCAGCCCTGATATATTGGTGGTGGCCTGTGCTGTTCTTTTGGCCAAATTTCTGACTTCATCGGCAACCACAGCAAACCCCCTACCCTGTTCTCCAGCGCGAGCAGCTTCAATGGCAGCGTTCAGGGCCAACAGGTTGGTTTGGTCGGCGATATCTTTGATCATTTGCAAAATATCACCAACCTGATGCGCACGATGATCAAGTTTTTCTACCGTCATGGCGGTATCGCGTGAAGAATCAGCTAACCGAGATAAATTATCGGCGATCTGATCGATTACCTTGCGACTATCCGCTGAAAGTTCCTGGCCTGAGACGGCGTGCTCTTTTTCCTTACGCATGGTCCCTGCCAGCATGCCTAAGGACTTCTGGGTCTCGGTCATGGACTCAGCAAAACTCGACAGGTTGGACAACAGATCCGTCGTACCTTGCGCATGCGCTTCACATTGCGAAGTCTGAGACTCCGACAGCGTCAAGGCTTGTTTGGCTGCATCAAGTGCCCTTTGCAGGCGGGAATTTTCATCCTTAATCTTCGTAATCTGCAAATCACGTTCACGTACATCATTTTTCCAGAACACGCATCACATCCTCAGCCAATACGGAATTTACTAGCGGACATCAACCAAGCGCCGCCCGACTAATTCCAGTATAGCCTCTAATAACGCATGCGGTGAGGGAGGACAGCCATTAACGTATGCATCCACCGGCAATAAATCACCCACTCCGCCCTGGCAGGCATAATTGCTGCCAAACATACCACCATCACGGGTACATTGCCCCACCGCCAGCACCAGTTTAGGCTCAGGCATGGCCTCATAAGTGCGTCGTAGCGCCGTTATCATCGCGCGACTCACCGGGCCGGTCACCATCAGGAGATCAGCATGTCGAGGGCTTGCAACAAAGCGTATCCCCATACCTTCCAGATTATAATAAGGATTATTAAGGGCCTGGATTTCCAGCTCGCAGCCGTTGCAAGACCCGGCATCGACCAGACGTATCGCCAGCGCTCTGCCCAGTATTCTGTTCAGATTGCTATGCTGCACCTCATGATCGGCATCCTGAGCACGGGTCTCCGTCAGGTTACCTAACTGTATAAGTTTACGTGCTCTACGCCACATCAGAGATCATGCCCCGCATAAGCCAGGTTGAATGATTTGTTAATCAGCGGAAAATCAGCCACGATATTGTCCATGATGGCGTGTTCCAGCACGGGCCAGTTCTGCCAGGAAGGATCTTGCACATGCACGCGCTGCAAGGCATTGGCGTGTATATAAACGCTCACCAGTACCCCGCCTCGCCAACCTTCAACCCATCCATGACCATGGCCATCGACCAGGTGCCCAGGCATAGTGACCATGACCGGGCCTGGTGGCAGTGTCGCCAGTAGCTGACCTGTCAGCTGAATAGAACTCAACAGCTCAGCAAACCGTATCTGCACACGGGCTGCAACATCACCTTCCCTACGCACCTGTTTGTGCAGATTCAACTGAGCATAAGGTGCCATACCTGTATCAACCCGGATGTCATAATTCTGACCGCTGGCGCGACCTGCAAGGCCTGACAGGCCCAAGGACTCGGCCAGTTCGGGGGTTACACAGCCCGTGCCTAAAAAGCGGTCCTGCATACCACCATGCTCTTCAAAACGATGCTGAATCCAGAGAACTTCTTGCTCCAGTCGTTCCAGTGACTTAAGCCATTCAGGAATCAACATAGCCGGTATATCC
>JABEVH010000081.1 GCA_013043915.1 Pseudomonadales bacterium | reverse complement strand
GAGCTGTTGAAGCACTATTTCGTCAAAGGTTGCCATGAGTGTTCTAGTAGGACGCCACGATCATCCATGAGCTGCAAAAAAACCTCATGCTTTTGCATAAAAGTACCCAAGGCAGTATTTTCCTGGCGGCTTGCATGGAGCAGTTCCTGTATTCTCCCCTGTATCCAAGGATGTGCTGTGATATGAAGATGCAGGATTTTACGACGCTGCTTGTTGGAACGCCATGAGCTTAGATACTCCTGGATCTTAGTGAGATGGCGCTGAAAATTTTCAATATCATCAGCGAATAGACTGATCTGCAAGATGTATTGACGCGCATACCAGGGGCCGTTGATTTGTTCTTCAAAATGGCATTCTTTATCAGGACTAGGCAAGGGTGGAAAGTCATTATGGGGCTTGGGTGAGGCCGGTTGCTCTTTCGGTTCTGAAATGCTGCGCATGAATGTGATCATGGCATTGCCGTCTACAAAACGCTCATCAGGTTGCTTAGCCATGGATTTATCGACAAGTGCCTGAAATCTGGCTAGGGATGAAGGTAGTACAGGGGGTGGTTTCTGAATATGTGCTAATGCCAGAGTGAGCGCATCAGGAGCATGGTAAGGCAGGGAACCGGTCAACATTTGATAAAGAAGGACACCCAGGCTATACAGATCAGAGCGGCCATCTAGTGGTTTGCCCCGTGCTTGTTCCGGGCTCATATATTTAGGTGTACCTACTGTCGTACCTACTTGAGTGAGTTCGTTATTTGCCAGTTGATCACGGGCAATGCCGAAGTCTGTGAGCACGGCTCGGCTTCGGTCCTGATTAAAAAGTATGTTGTCGGGTTTAATGTCCCGGTGAACGATACCGTTTTCATGGGCATGTTGTAGAGCCAAAGCGATGTCATGAATAATCTGTAGCGTGCGCTCTACAGGCAATAAGGACTGCTGTTTCAGTAATTCAGACAAGTTGCCACCAGGCATATAGTCCATGGCTATGAAAATTGAGCCATCTACTTCACCGATATCATGAACGGCAACTATATTAGGGTGGTGCATGCGGGCAACTAAGCGAGCTTCCTGAAAGAAACGTTTAACTTTTTCAGGGTCAGTGCGCGTTGTCATGACTTTAAGGGCGACATTGCGTCCCAAGGCAATTTGTTCTGCTAGGTAAACATCCGCCATGCCGCCTGAACCAATTTTTTTGATGAGGCGGTAGCCAGGGATAGCGACAAGACTCATAGGCATTTATCCTGCCACGGTTCCACCATCGTTTAATTGGTCAACCGGATGATCAACATCTCGCCGATTACGTCGGCCTTCCAGTTGTGCAATACAAGATTTTAGCGTGCGCGCAATACGAATGTGACTGCGAATCATAGCCATCTTTGGCCATGTTGCGCGTTCGCCCTGTAAGCAGAACCAGCGCCATGCTTCAGGATTGGGATTGTGCAGCATATGTTTATAATGCTCCATGCCATATCGCGGTGGAGCAATCGTAACGTCACCATAATAGCGTTGCGAAATGATGGAGAAAGCATGATCCATTACTTGTCTTGAGGCCTCGTGGGTGAACTGGTGACGTAAGAAATTGAATACGCCAGTACCATGAAATTTAAGTTCTTCTCGCAAGATACGTGCAGGCCAAGACATCAATTTGGCGCGTTCTAGACGATCTTTGTCATTTTCCATGAAGGGCACGATGTGTGGATTGACTTGCACTGCTATGAAGAAATTGACATCGTATAGATGGGTTAGTCGTGTCCTGGGTAGATCGGATTTAACGGAACCATCAACCCATCGTTGTCCCGGCATATAGGGAACATATTTGCCATCGTTATCCTTAGTCGTGAGGGTGACCGGAGGAAAAATTAGCGGGACGGCACAGGATGCTAGTACTGCACTCCATACCAAGAGGTAGGGAGCTGTCAATTCGTTCATTAATCGGGGCTTTTGATGGATCCGTACGGGAGATACGGTCACATTGATGTGACGGCCTGTTCTCAGGTAGGCCTCCTCAAAGGAGTACTCGCCAATATTGGTTCGCAAAAATCTTTCAAGTTGTTGCTGTTCAGCGAAACCTTCACCCATGAAGCCGCGATACCATTTTCTCCAATTCCATGCGTTCATATAAAACCCCTCACCGGCATACAGGGCACGGAGTTCATCATCTGTGTGCGTGCCAATAATAGCCGCCATCATGGAGCCAGCACTTGAACCCGAGATAACTTCAGGCAAGAGGTCTTGTTCATGCAGGGCTTTGCAAACACCAATGTGAAATAGTCCTAAGGTTGCTCCACCAGACAACATCAGGGCTGGTTGACCATAACTTTGTGCAGTTTCCCGGAAAAACTGTAATTTGCGATCAAAGGGGAGGCAAGTAACTTCATGGTTGGCGAGAAACAATAAGGACTCGCACACCTGATCGATGTAGTCTTCGATTAGTTTCTTGGTTCCAAAACTGGATCGGTAGTACAAGAGGGGATTGCCCATGTTGCCGAGGTCATGATGCAGTCCTTCACGCAGCGCCCTTACCAGGTTGCTAAGGTCAGGTTGTCTCTGAAATGTGCGTAGTTGCTGTAATCTTTCTCGGATGAGATGAAAGTCATAATCTGCAGACTCATTCTCAAGGCGCCATAAATCCAGCCCCATGATGGCATCAAGCTCTTGCGCCAGCTCAGCCCATTGAGCGTAACTCTGTGCTTCGCTAAGAGCTTTGCGTAGCTGGCTGGCTTGGGTGCGTAGTATCATGAAAACAGGCTCCGTTTTGTTTGACAATCCGTCACGATTGATTTAGAGCAACGACTCTAACACGACTTGCCAACGCCTTCTACCTACACTCACTATGGTCATCGAAGCTCTTGGGGTCAAGCGGAGTTGATGAATATTGCCGGTGTCAAAAGCATGACGATAAATATCGCAATTTTCAGTGATATTCAGCGTGTGCTTGTACCAACTAACTATTTTTGCCAGTACAAGGGGGAGAGATTAATTTTATATAGACATTTGTTATTAGAAGTTCGAGATTTGTCATCGCATTTTTTACAGGATAAGCGATAGTAATAAAAGGACAGGGGTGAATACATGGGGGGATGAGATGTTTAAGAAAGAGATTGCCCACGACAGATCTCGTCTTGGTGAGTTGCTGATCAATAAAGGCTTGATTACCCGTCAGCAACTTGATAAAGCTTTGCAGAGGCAACACGATACTGGTCTTAAGTTGGGTGAGGTTTTACTCGAATTAGACTGGATATCTGATCGCCAGTTGAACAGAGCCTTGGCGCGCCAAAAAAGTTATCGTTTTGCCATTGCATTTGCGGCGGCAGTATCTGCACCACTGACGCCTATGATGGCGGCGGCTGCGACCGTGGATGACCCTGCAGCAGCAGCAGTGATCAACGCTGCCCGGGGAAGTATGCGTTCCTTGGATGATGAGAGCATGGCAGGTGTTTCTGGTCAGGCCGGCATTAATATCCAGCAAGCCATGTCGTCGATGGTTCAGGGCCCTCAGCAGGTTGATAACAGCAATCAAGCCTCGCCTAGCATAACAAGTAACCAAGTAGCCATGGTCAACTCGGGGGGCGTAAATCAGTTGATGGCATCACTTAAGCCCGATGCTTCAAATAACGCCGTGGATATGTTGATTAATAGTGTTAAATCCGTGCTGCCCGTTCAGGCTGATATTCAGATTAAGGGGGTTAGTTACGCAGCGACAACATCAGGTCATGGCAGTAAGTCCAACAACAGTAGTTCTAAGGGATCTACTGATGCCTTGCAAGCCCTGTTGCCGCTTCAGACTGACGGTAGTGGTGTGACTATGGATGTGGCTGTACCTACGCATATTGATTCTATCCTGATTAGTAACATTCAAGTGGCGGGAGCTGCAGCAGGGTCTCCGGTCATGGGAGATATGGCTTTGGTGGGAATCGATTTTCACAATACCAATGTTAAGGTAACCTTGCGCTAAGCCTTGAGCTTGAAGTTAGAAAACCCCGGTCTGGTCCCGGGGTTTTTGTTTTTTTGTGGCCAAAATAATTCAAGAAAAGATGTATTGGTGAAGCTGGCCAGAAAATAAGGAGGGTAGCCACTGGTCGATTGCTCAGTCATTAAGCATAATCGCGAACTTATCGTAAATTTATCGAGGCTGACATGGTTGTTTCGCATCATCCTGAGTTTTTGCATCTGCGTTCACATCGCATGGCTCATCTGGATATGGAGTTCCAGGAGTATCAGCACAGGGTGACAGGCGCTCGCCATATTCATCTGGCGAATGCATCAGAAGAACATGTTTTTCTGGTTGCCTTCCGTACCATGCCGATGAACTCGATGGGAGTGGCTCATGTTCTTGAGCATACCGTGCTCTGCGGGAGTCGCAGTTACCCCGTACGTGACCCTTTTTTTATGATGATACGGCGTTCCCTCAATACCTTTATGAATGCCATGACGGCAGGTGATTGGACTGCATACCCTTTTGCGACACAAAACGGCAAGGATTTTTATAACTTGCTGGATGTTTATCTGGATGCTGTATTTCATCCACGGTTACATCCTCTTGATTTTGCTCAGGAAGGTATACGTATTGAACTTGAAAAAGGCTCTGCTTCAGGCCTGGCCTACAAGGGTGTGGTCTATAACGAGATGAAAGGAGCTTTGAGTTCTCCTGTCAGCCAGCTCTATGAGAGTATGAATAAATACCTGTTTCCCACGACAACGTATCACTTTAACAGTGGTGGTGATCCGGTGCATATTCGTGATTTGACCCATGAAGATTTAATGGCTTTTCATGCTCACCACTATCACCCCAGTAATGCCATGTTCATGAGTTTTGGTAGCTTGGATGTACAAGCATTGCAACAACGAATTCAAGATAAGGCTCTGCTTGAGTTTCCTGTACCAGGAGACGTCGTGCGTGGACAAGATGAAAAACGCTACCTATCTCCTTTACGTGTCGAGGAGGCTTATCCTCTGGATGAACAAGAGGAAGAAGCGAAGACTCATATAGTC
>JABEVH010000080.1 GCA_013043915.1 Pseudomonadales bacterium | reverse complement strand
GCATAGGCGCTGGAGCCGGCACCGATGGTCAAGTTCTGGTACTTCAGGACATGCTGGGGCTGCACCGGGGTAAAGTGGCTCGTTTTGTCAAAAACTTCCTGAAGGGTCAGGATAGTGTCGATGCCGCTCTGCGCGCCTACGGTGAAGCTGTCCGCCATGGCCACTTCCCCTCCATCGAACATGGCTTTGAATGAGGTTGACCGAATGATTACCGTTCATGACAAGGCGTCCCTTCGTTCCTGGGTGAGCCAATGCCGTCAGCAAGACCAACGCATCGGACTGGCTCCCACCATGGGTAATCTGCATACTGGCCATCTTCGATTGCTTGACATGCTGCGCCCACATTGTGACCAAATTGTTTGCTCTATCTTTGTCAATCCAACGCAATTTGCAGCGCATGAAGATTTTGGCAACTATCCACGCACCCTCGAAGCTGATCAGAGAAAACTTGAACAGGCCGGGTGTGATCTGGTTTTTGCGCCCGCTGCCGACGTCATGTACAACGGCCAGAGTGATCAACTGACTCGGGTAGTTGTCCGAGATATGGAGAATCTTCTGTGCGGGGCATCTAGGCCCGGGCATTTTCAGGGCGTAGCTACTGTCGTCAGCAAACTGTTTAACCTTGTGCAACCTGATATAGCCTGTTTCGGTGAAAAGGATTATCAGCAACTGAGCATCCTGCGTAAAATGACGATAGATTTGGATTTTCCAATCACCATCGTGGGCTGCCCCACCGAGCGAGAGTCTGACGGCCTGGCCATGAGCTCGCGCAACCACTACCTCACGCCTGAAGAGCGGCAACGAGCACCTATGCTTTACCGCACGCTGCAGCAAATGCGTGATGCTATCTTGCAAGGAACTCGTGACTACCGCATGCTGGAGACAGCAGCAACCGGATTAATCAACAAATCGGGGTTTGTCACCGATTATTTTAGTATTGCTGATGCTCTCACACTACAGCCTGCCGATTCAGAAACTCCGGATCTGTTAGTGGCTGTAGCTGCCCGTCTAGGCAGCACACGATTGATCGACAACCTGACCCTATGCAACAAAAAGGCTTAAAAGCTCCGGTTTGGATTGAATGACCGGCCTAACTTAGGCACAATACAACTGTGAGGTGCCATGGATGGAAGGGTTTGCTACGCCTGTAACTTAAGCGGCAAGATTAGCCACGCGACACCATACAGCAGTCATCGGAGATATTTATGCAATGCACCATGCTGAAAGCCAAACTTCACCGGGCTTGCGTAACCCATGCTGAATTGAACTATGAAGGCTCCTGCGCCATTGATGGTGATTTACTGGATCTTTCCGGCATTTTGGAGTATGAACAAATACAGATCTATAACGTCACCAACGGCGAACGCTTCACCACCTATGCCATTCGTGCGGAAGAAGGGTCCCGCATGATTTCAGTCAATGGCGCGGCCGCCCATAAAGCAGGCGTAGGGGACCGTCTGATTATTTGTGCCTATGCAACCTACGCGGCAGCTGAGCTGGTAAATTTCAAGCCTCGCTTGATTTACTGTACACAGGCTAATGCCGTTAGCCACACCACCAACGCCATCCCCGTACAAGTCGCCTGAAACATTTTTACCCCTTAATTGCTTAGACTCGGTGCGCGCCTAAGGCAGACCTTAAAGGTCTGCCTTGCCTATGGGCCCACGAAGGTCTAGATTATTTACTCTAATCTCGACACCTTAAGCCAGCAGGAAGGTTACCCATGTACCCGATTGAACGCCATCCAGTCCAATCCCATATCGCTGAACGCGCGCGTGTAGACCGCAAAACTTATGATGCCTGGTACCGCCAATCTATTGAACATCCCGATGTATTTTTTGCCGAGCAGGCACAAAAGCTCTTGCACTGGTATGCCCCCTGGACAGAGGTCGTACAACAAAACTGGAGTGAAGGCAAGGCTCGCTGGTTCGAGGGAGCAACCCTCAATGCCTGTTACAACTGTGTTGATCGGCACTTGCCGGTTCGCGCAGCGCAAACAGCCCTCATCTATGAAGGTGATGAACCAGGCCATGATCAAACTATTTCCTATCAACAACTCTACGAAGAAGTTACTCGATTAGCTAATGCCCTTAAAGCCCGTGGCGTCAAGCGCGGCGATGTCGTTTGCATTTATATGCCCATGATTCCCCAGGCTGCCTATGCCATGTTGGCCTGTGCCCGAATTGGTGCTGTACATTCGGTGGTCTTTGGCGGCTTTTCTCCTGAGTCCCTGAAAGATCGACTGCTTGACGGGCATTGCGTGGCCGTGATTACCGCCGACGAGGGGGTTCGAGGTGGCAAATCCGTTCCCCTCAAAGCTAATACAGATAAAGCACTGGAATCATGCCCTAACGTACACACCGTTCTGACCGTACGCCGCACCGGCTCCCCTGTACACTGGAAAACTGGCCGTGATGTCTGGTACGACGACTTAGTCCCGCACATGACCACCGATTGCCCCCCTGAAGTCATGCAAGCGGAAGACCCTCTTTTTATACTTTATACGTCGGGTTCTACCGGCAAACCCAAAGGCGTCCTGCACACCACGGGAGGTTATCTCCTGGCAACCACCATGTCATTTCTCTACGTCTTTGACTATCGCGAGCATGAAATCTATTGGTGTACCGCCGATGTAGGCTGGATCACCGGACATAGCTATATTATTTACGGACCTCTGGCTGCAGGCGCGACTTCCCTGATTTTTGAAGGCACCCCCACCTACCCTAACGGCAGCAGATTCTGGGAAGTTATCGATAAATGGCAGGTCAATATTTTTTACACAGCACCTACTGCCCTGCGCTCGTTGATGCGTTTAGGAGAAGAACCCGTTAAGCGTACAAAACGATCTTCGTTACGTATCTTGGGCTCCGTGGGTGAACCTATCAACCCTGAGGCCTGGGAATGGTATTTTCATGTCGTGGGTGACAGCCGCTGCCCTATTGTCGATACCTGGTGGCAAACCGAGACGGGTTCAATCATGATCTCTGCGCTACCAGGAGCCATTGATCTTAAACCTGGCTCAGCCACCCTCCCTTTCTTTGGTGTCAAGCCTGAAATTGTTGATGCTGATGGACATACGCTGGAGGGGGAATGCTCAGGCAACCTAGTCATCTCCAGCACTTGGCCTAGCCAGATACGCACGGTGTTTGGTGACCATGAACGTATGGTAGCCACCTATTTCTCTGCCTATCCGGACAAATACTTTACCGGGGATGGTGCCCGCCGCGACGCTGATGGTTACTACTGGATAACCGGGCGCGTTGATGATGTGCTTAATGTTTCAGGG
>JABEVH010000079.1 GCA_013043915.1 Pseudomonadales bacterium | reverse complement strand
TCTGGAGATTTGTGGTGGAAGCGCAGGCCCTGTCGTGCAAGCTGAATGTACGGAAGGGCTGCCGGTCTACCCACGTATTTTTTTGCGTGCTCAACGCTTGCAGCAGGTTTTAGGCATGAGTATGGAGGCTGCAAGTATAGTCGGGGTATTAACTGCCTTGGGTATGGGGGTAGATACACAGTCTGATGGATGGTGGGTTCAGGTGCCTTCTTGGCGTTTCGATGTACGAGAAGAAATTGACCTGATCGAGGAAGTAGGTCGTATCTATGGCTATGATCGTCTGCCTACCAGGTTGCCGATGGCGCATTTGGGGTTGGGGCGTCAGTCTGAATCCAGGGTTAGGGCTGATCACCTGCTGCAATGCCTGATGGATGCCGGTTATCAGGAGGCCATCACCTACAGTTTTATAGATCGGGCGACCCAGCAGATGTTTGATCCTGGGTTGGAGCCCTTGGCGTTGGCGAACCCTATGTCGGCTGATATGGCGGTTATGCGTACCAGCTTATGGCCAGGTTTGGTTAAAGCCGTGCAGTTTAATCAGCATAGACAACAGTCTCGTGTGCGTTTGTTCGAACAGGGACTGCGCTTTGTGCCGGGAATGGATGGATTACAGCAACAAAGAATGTTGGCGGGTGTCATCGCGGGTTCGCGGGATCCACAAGCCTGGAACCGGCAGGAAAATTTGGTTGATTTTTATGATATCAAAGGAAATGTTGAGCAACTGCTTGCCTTAGGTTCAGGTTTTGATACAGTGAGCTTTAAGGTAGTCCATCATCCGGCCCTGCATCCCGGTCAGGCTGCAGCCGTTTACCGTCAGCAATGTTGCTTAGGTAGGGTGGGTCGTCTGCATCCGGATATTGAGCTGGCGCTGCAATTGCAGGGGCCGGTTTTTGTATTTGAGTTAGACTGGGAAGCACTCTCCCAAGCGGTGATGCCGGTAACGCGTGTGTTGTCGCGTTATCCGGAGGTGCGTCGTGATTTGGCGGTGGTGGTGGCTGAGCAGGTACCTGCGACAGAGTTGCTTGCCGTCGTGCGACGTGCAGCCGGGCCGGAATTGAGTACGCTAGGTATCTTTGATGTCTATGTGGGTGCGGGGGTGGCTCCAGGGTTTAAAAGTCTAGCTTTGTCTTTGGTTTGGCAGGCTGCTGATAGAACTTTGCTGGATGAAGAGGTTCAGAACTTTGTGGATGCTGTCCTGGAACAGATGAAAGAAGTGTATGATGCTGTATTGAGAGATTAAATGATGAGCGCACTGACTAAGGCGGAAATGTCTGAACGCCTGTTTGATGAAGTGGGACTTAATAAACGTGAAGCCAAGGAAATGGTGGAGATGTTTTTTGAGGAACTCGCCCTGGCGTTGGAAACCAATACACCGGTTAAGTTGTCCGGTTTTGGAAATTTCGATTTAAGGGATAAAAAGCAGCGTCCTGGTCGCAATCCCAAGACGGGAGAAGAAATTCCGATTACAGCGCGCCGAGTAGTGACGTTTAAGCCCGGTCAGAAACTCAAGCAAAGAGTAGAGTCCCATGCTCGAGCCCAGCAATAACGCTTTATTGCCTGAAATTCCCAGCAAGCGCTACTTCACGATCGGCGAGGTGAGTGAACTTTGTGATGTCAAGCCGCATGTTTTGAGGTACTGGGAGCAGGAGTTCCTGCAGCTTAAGCCAGTAAAACGTCGTGGCAACCGTCGTTATTATCAGCGTCAGGATGTGGTGATGATACGCCAGATCCGTAGCCTCTTGGATGAACAGGGCTACACCATCGGTGGTGCTCGCCAGAAAATGACGGAAGTTAGACCTTAGGAGGTGACGTGGGCGGCGCTGCCCCCGAGCCGAGGGCTTGTCGGAGCAGCTGATGAAAGCATGGTGCACGTGCTGATTGATAATTTATTGCATGATCTGGAGCAGGTCGTCGATTTGTTGTCCTAGCGGCAAAATTTGTTGGACAGTTGAGGCGGTTCGGGTATGATACCGACCTCGCAAAACGGGGTGTAGCGCAGCTTGGTAGCGCACCTGCATGGGGTGCAGGTGGTCGGAGGTTCAAATCCTCTCATCCCGACCATATTTGATAAGGGTTGAACAATAGACTGTTCAGCCCTTTTTTATGCACGTCAAGATCCTGCTCACAAGTCCCGCCTTGACATCCTCCCAGCCCTCAGTCGATGACGGCCGTTTTCGCGAGCCCCTGAAACGATTGGGGGTCTATGGACAGTTACGGTGGTAACCACTTCATTTTATGTGGTGCAGCGAACAGATGAGTTTTTAAGTTTGCCAGATCATTGCTGAATATGATTTCAAACAAGGAATGAGTATGAAAAGCAAACTTGCTATCAGTTTTCTCGTTATGGGCACGCTACTAGCCCCTGTTGTCGTCTATGCCGATTCGGCGGTGGACAATACTCACCCCATGACATTTGTGAAAGATTCGGTCATCACAACAAAGATCAAGGCCAAGCTGGCTGAGGCAAAGATGAGCAGTCTGGCGCATATCGAAGTCGATACCGACCGCCATGGTGCGGTGGTCTTGAGCGGAAACGTGAGAAGTCAGGAAGATGCGGACCATGCTGTTTTAATTGCGCGTGCCACCGAAGGTGTTACGTCGGTCAGAAGCAAGATGCGAATCAAGAAGGATGATTAAGTACATGCCAAAATTGTTGGTCCATGTTTAAAAAAATCAGGCCTAGCCTTACCCGCTTACGACGACATACCAAAGGTCGTGGGGGGAGGTTGATCAACTTGATTCCAATCCGTTTATAGACGTTGGGAGAATTTTCATGATAACCATACTGTTAATTATTATCGTACTGATGCTCATCGGAGCCTTTCCCGCTTGGCCACATAGCCGTGCTTGGGGTTATGGACCTAGCGGCGGGCTGGGGCTGATATTGATTATATTGCTCGTATTGATGGTGCTGGGACGAATATGATTTTATAGAGATCTCGGCCACGGGCTAGTCATATTTCTTAGAAGCAGTCTGCTATTTAATTTCGTCGTTCTTGTATCCAGGATCATGGTTAAAAAAGAGGCTAGATTTTCTGGGTAACCGTAATCTATCGTTGATTCCGGGTTTTCCTTTGGCGTAAAATATTTTCATAAAATCGTATTTTATTATTGACGGCGCAGGCCGTGCGCACTATAATGAAATCGTAGTCAGTAGTTGACGGTCTTTCGACCACCTCGCACCTCGGAGTACAGGGGCCCTTAACCGGAGTTTCAAAATGACCACTTCCACCACCTTCTTCGTGATTTACAATAACACCAGCCGCTATGGCGTAGAAGGTCTGCGACCACGAGTTATGTGGACATTCGACAAGACCATTATTGAAGCCGCTGCCTTCGAGATGAACCGCAGAGGTGAATCTCTTGAGAACATGGCTGGCATTGAATGGATTGAGGACGCTGACGGCAACATGACTCCTGCCCGTAACCTGACATACGACGAAGTGCTGGCCCTGAGCATTGAGAATCTTGGCGACGATGGTCGTATGTACACCACCTTCGCTACCGACGCTGCGGGTGCATCCGCTTTTATTGAGACAGCCGAGGACAACGGCATGGGCGATGAAGCCCGTGCCATCGTTGAGAAGTTCAATTCATAAACCAGCAAGGCCCCAGCATTCGCCGGGGTCTTCTTCATAGGAGAGTTTGTTATGCAAATAGCTATCGCACCGCCAGCCATTCCGGTTGGCAAGATCAAGAGCTTCGGGCCATTCGGCCCAAAGTACGAAGTTGGCCAAGCCCTTCGCCAGTTGGATGACGGCGACTGGATGGTTGAAGTCATCATGGTTGAGACGGGCGAGAAAGCGGAATACCGATGGACGCAATTAAACGACGACCCGGAGGCTCACTGATGTACGCCGTCGCTTTTGACCTGGTAGTCGTCGAAACTGAAAAGCATCACCCGAAGGGCGTGACGCAGGCTTACACCGAGATTGGTGCTGTACTCGGTGAACACGGGTTTCGCCGTGTGCAGGGTAGTTTGTACGTCAGCGACAATGAGGACATGGCGAACTTGTTTCTCGCCATTCAGTCATTGCGGATGCGCTCTTGGTTTCCGAAGTCAGTGCGAGACATTCGCGCCTTCCGCATCGAGCAGTGGTCGGATTTCACTGCTGTTGTGAAGTCGTAATGTCCAAAAATCACCGAAATCGCTCATGGCGCGCCCAGTGGGTGCCTGAGCCTATAAGCCGCACAGCCATACACCAGAGTGGCGTGACGGCTCGTGTAAGTCCGTCGCCAACCGACTCCACCAAAGACAGGATAACGCTGGAGAACACCACCCAGCTTGATCTAGCCCGCTGGGACTTGGGCAAACTGACAGAGCAGGCCGTGAAGCTGTGGATCGAGGGAGAATTTTGAGTATTCTCCAGCTCCCGGCGTACACCGTCTTGAAAGTCGATACAACCGAGCATGACTACCACGTCACCGCCGAGCCGGTGCAGTCGAATCGCTCCTGTCCACATTGCAAATCAGCAAACACCGTGGGTTTTGGCCGACGTGAGCAGCTTGTCAAAGACTTGCCGATTCACGGAAAGCGGGTGGGCATCTATGTAGATACCAAGCGGTTTCAGTGTCGGGATTGCAGCCGCACCTTCTTTGAGACGCTGCCCGACGTGGACGAACGCCGGGCGATGACCACCCGGCTACTGAACTGGATTGGCCAGCAAAGCCTCAAGCGCACCTTCACAGGCATTGCCGAGGAAGTCGGAATTACCGAAGGAACCGTTCGCCTGATCTTCAAGGACTTTGTTTCTTCGCTGGAAAAGACGGTCAGGTTTGAAACTCCAAAGTGGATGGGTATCGACGAAATTCACCTCATAAAACCGCGCTGCGTCATCACAAACATCGAGAACAACACGGTGGTAGACATGCTGGTGAACCGCAACAAAGACACGGTGGCCAAGTACCTGACGCGCATGGCCCACCATGACAAGGTGCAGTTCGTGGCGATGGACATGTGGGCACCGTACCGAGATGCAGTCACGGCAGTGATGCCGCAAGCCAAGATCGTGATTGACAAGTTTCACGTCATAAAAATGGCAAACGAGGCGATGGAGCAGGCCCGCAAGGGCATCCGAGCGGACTTGGATTTAAAGCAAAAGCGCGGCCTCATGCACGACCGCTTTGTGTTGCTGAAGCGCCAGCGTGACTTGACCGATAAAGAAGCCTTCAACCTGGACGGCTGGACGAAAAACTACCCGGTGTTGGGCGAAGCCTACAGGCTCAAGGAAGCCTTTTACAGCGTGTATGAGGCATCCACCAGCCGGGCCGATGCTTTGGAGCGCTACGGCTCTTGGAGCAAGAGCGTACCGCCTGAGATTCGGCCCCACTTTGCCGACCTGATCCGAGCCTTTACCAACTGGCAACCGTGGATTCTGAATTACTTCGATCACAAGGTAACGAACGCTTACACCGAGTCACTGAACAGCCTGATCCGCGTGATGGACCGAATGGGACGTGGCTACAGCTTTGAAGCCCTGCGGGCCAAGATTCTGTTCACCGAAGGGGCGCACAAACACAAACTCAGTCGGCCAAAGTTTGAACGGATGCGGGTTGCGGAACCTGCTTACGGAGTACCAGATGATGCGATGGGCTGCGAGCTTCCTGTGATGATGCGCCGGGAGTTTGCCAGGCCGATGAAATCCATCGACCAACACGAACCACCGGGGCCACCAAAGAACTACGGGGCGGACATATCAACACTGGTGCGGCTCATCGAGGCGGGCGAGCTGTAGCGCCTTTTCAATCACAGATTACGGATACCCGATTTTCTTCGAACAGCATCGATAGTCTGTATGTCAGCATCTGCCGTATTACGAAGATTCGCGTTATACTCCAACCCTTGTCAGGTTGGTGAGAGGGTAGGGTATGAAGAGCGCGCAAGTCCGTGAGGCTTTCCTGAATTATTTTGCGGGTCAGGGGCATACGCGTGTAGCTTCAAGTTCGCTGGTGCCGGCTGATGATCCTACGCTCCTGTTTACCAATGCCGGAATGAATCAGTTCAAGGATTGTTTTTTGGGACTGGAAAAGCGCCCCTACCATCGTGCTGTTTCTTCGCAAAAATGTGTGCGCGCTGGCGGCAAACATAATGACCTGGATAACGTCGGGTATACGGCGCGGCATCATACGTTTTTTGAAATGCTGGGTAACTTCAGCTTTGGTGATTATTTTAAACGTGATGCTATTCACTTTGCTTGGAATTTCCTGACGGGCAAGGCCTGGTTGGCTTTGCCCGCCGAGAAGTTATGGGTGACGGTTTATGCCACAGATGATGAGGCCTACCGTATTTGGGAGCGAGAGATAGGGGTTCCTGCTGAGCGTATCGTGCGTATCGGCGACAATAAGGGAGCACTCTATGCCTCGGATAACTTCTGGGCGATGGGAGACACGGGGCCTTGCGGCCCCTGTACCGAGATTTTTTATGATCATGGTCCTGAGGTGGCTGGAGGACCTCCAGGGTCGCCTGATGAAGATGGTGATCGTTATATCGAGATATGGAATAATGTTTTCATGCAGTTTAACCGTACAGCAGACGGGGTGTTGCATCCTCTGCCTGCCCCTTCGGTAGATACAGGCATGGGACTAGAACGTATCACGGCCGTTCTGCAGGGCGTACACTCCAATTACGATATCGATTTGTTCTTGCATTTGCGTGCAGCTACCGCAGTGCAGCTTGGCATTCAGGACGAAGGTCAGGCATCGATTCGTGTCATTGCCGATCATATTCGTTCCTGTGCCTTTTTAGTGGCAGATGGCGTGTTGCCTTCTAATGAAGGCCGTGGCTATGTGTTAAGGCGCATCATTCGTCGTGCTTGTCGTCACGGCAACAAGCTCGGAGCTCGCCAACCATTTTTTCACGCGCTGGTGCCGGCCTTGGTGGAAATTATGGGTGGGGCCTATCCTGAGCTGCAGAACCGCCAGGATGACATCATGCGTGCCTTGCAGGCAGAAGAAGAACAGTTTGCCCACACCTTGGAGAACGGACTTAAGGTCATGGAACAGTCCATAGCAGGGCTGACAGGAACGCTGATTCCAGGGGGGGTGGTATTTACCCTGGCCGATACTTACGGCTTTCCTCCTGATCTGACGGCTGATGTAGCTAGGGAGCGTGGTTTGACGCTGGATATGGAGGGCTTTGAAGTAGCCTTGCAGGAGCAGCGATTACGTTCGCGTGCCCATGCTCATTTTGCTGTTGATTACAACAGCCTGATTCGACAGGAGGGCGAGACTAGCTTTACAGGCTATGATCGTGACGAGGATGCCGTACGTGTCGTGGCTATGTATCGAGATGGAGCGGCTACGGATGTCCTGCAAGCAGGTGATGAGGCCTTGGTGTTGCTGGATATCACCCCCTTTTATGCTCGCTCGGGTGGACAGAATGGAGATTGCGGCATCCTTGAGGCCGTGGGGGTGCGTTTTGAAGTAGCGGACACGACCAAACAAGGTCAGCTGCATATACACCATGGGCGATTGGTTGAAGGTAGCCTGCGTGTGGGGGATGCCCTGCAGGCCCGCATTGATATATCTTTACGCCAGCGCCTGCGCGCGCATCATTCGGCCACGCATCTGTTGCATGCTGCCTTGCGCGAATGCTTAGGTAAGCATATCACGCAGCAAGGCTCTTTGGTGGCAGGGGATTACCTTCGCTTTGATATTTCCCATCCGCAACCGTTGACGCCCGCAGAGTTGTGCGCTGTAGCTCGTCGTGTCAATCAGGAAATTATGGCCAATACAGAAGTGCGCACCGAGCTGATGACGCCCAGCGAGGCCAAAGCTCATGGTGCCATGGCCCTGTTTGGCGAAAAATATGGCGATGAGGTGCGTGTACTGAGTATGGGAGAAGCAGAGTTCTCTAAGGAACTTTGTGGTGGGACGCATGTACGGCGTACTGGCGATATCGGCTATTTTCGGATTACCTCAGAGTCAGGCGTGGCCGCCGGAGTAAGGCGTATCGAAGCGGTATGTGGTTTATTGGCTGTTGATCAAGCACAAGAGGCTGAGGAGCAACTCAATGGATTGGCTCGTGATCTGAAAGTACCACGTGCACGTATGGAGGAACGTCTCAAGCAAATGCTGGAACGTATGCGCGAACTGGAAAAAAATCTTGAGCGTGCTCAGCAGTCCTTGAGTCGTGCCGCAACGATTGATCTACTGCAACAGGCCAAGTCTTTAGGTGAGGTAAAATTGCTGGTGGTCAATATGCCAGGCAGCAATGCTAAAGCCTTGCGTGAGGCCTATGACAGTTTGCGTGAGCGACTGGGGTCCTCGGTGGTTGTGTTAGCCACGGTGCATGAACAGCAGATCAGCTTGTTGGCGGGAGTCAGCAAGGATTTGCATGGCCAATTGCGAGCGGGTGATCTGGTTAGTGAGTTGGCGATCAAACTGGGCGGGAAGGGCGGCGGACGACCGGACATGGCGCAAGGAGGTGGACAAGATGTCCAGGCACTGCCGGCTGTTCTGGCGTCGGTGGAGGCTTATTGCAAGGCTAGGCTGGTCGGATGAAACGAACGTTGGCTAACTTGGTGTCAATTTTACAGGTAAAAATTTTATCATGGCATTGATCGTTCAGAAATACGGTGGTACATCGGTGGGAACGCCTGAGCGCATTCTGGCAGTGGCAGAGCGCGTTAAACGCTGGCGTGAACAGGGACATGACTTGGTGGTGGTGGTATCGGCCATGAGCGGAGAGACCAACCGGTTGATCGCGTTGGCTCAAGCGATTACCTCTGATCCGGATCCCAGAGAACTCGATCAGATGGTATGCACGGGCGAACAGGTGACGATTGCCTTGCTGGCAATGGCCTTGCAGTCTGTAGGTGTGCCGTCGCGTTCCTATACCGGTGGTCAGGTAGCTATCACAACCGATCGGTCATATACCAAAGCCCGTATTGAGCATATTGATGATGCGCGTATGCGTGCTGACTTAGCGGCTGGGCGCGTCGTTGTTGTTGCGGGTTTTCAGGGGGTGGATGCGGAAGGTAACGTCACGACCTTGGGGCGCGGCGGCTCTGATACGACCGGTGTGGCTCTGGCTGCTGCTTTAAAAGCTGATGAGTGCCAAATATATACCGATGTGGATGGCGTTTATACCACGGATCCCCGCGTGGTGCCTGAAGCCAGACGGCTTGATCGCATTACGTTTGAAGAAATGCTGGAGATGGCCAGTCTGGGCTCCAAGGTCTTGCAGATACGATCGGTGGAGTTTGCAGGCAAGTACAATGTTCCCTTGCGTGTGCTGTCCAGCTTTAAGGAGGGGGGAGAGGGAACCCTGATTACCGTTGATGCCGAGGATACTATGGAACAACCCGTCATTTCTGGGATTGCATTTAATCGTGATGAAGCCAAACTGACCGTGCGCGGTGTGCCGGATATTCCAGGTATTGCCTACCGCATTCTGGGGCCTGTGGGGGAAGCTAATGTCGAAATCGACATGATTGTGCAGAATGTAGCTGCAGATAACACCACGGATTTTACTTTTACGGTGCATCGTAATGATTACCGGAAGGTGATGGGTATATTAGAGACAATCGCCAAAGAAATCGGTGCGCGTGAAGTCAGCGGTGATGACCGTATTGCCAAGGTATCGCTGGTCGGGGTAGGCATGCGCTCCCATGCTGGCGTGGCCAGTCAGATGTTTGCCACATTGGCGCGTGAGAATATCAATATTCAGATGATTTCCACGTCAGAAATCAAGATTTCAGTGGTCTTGCAAGAGAAGTATATGGAGCTGGCCGTGCGTGCCCTGCATACGGAATTTAATCTGGATGCGCCGGCAGCTGTTGAATAATAGAAGGATGTACAAAAATCTAACGTAATTTCGGGCGAGAAGGCCTGTTATTTTAGGCGGACTGGTCAATACTGAACCTGAGGGCAGTTATTGCTTCAGGATGATCGATCAACGAGGGACGAGGAGATTACCATGCTTATTTTGACCCGCAGAGTTGGAGAGACTCTGATGGTGGGGGACGAAGTTACTGTTACGGTGCTAGGTGTGAAGGGCAATCAGGTGCGTATTGGTGTTAACGCGCCTAAGGATGTTGCTGTACATCGTGAAGAAATATACCAGCGTATCCAGCGAGAGAAGGGTACGGCTGAGCACCAGGACATTGTTGACTAAATCGAAATTTTGAGTGGCACCCTGAATAAGCGCATCATGCAGGTGGTGGGCTGGGTGGTTTTTATGCTTACGTCTCACACTTAAAAGTTAGAAAAAAAGCGGCGTGGCTCCTGCCTAGCGCCGCTGCTCCCTATCTTCATCCATGAAGGACCGACACTACACATTCCATGTGCCCCTGTGCCTCGTGGCTTCATGCCCGTCCTGTGAACTGATTATGCAATGTTGTTGTAGGTAAAGCATGCGTAAACTAACCCAAGCGCTGTCAGTAATTTTCGTTTACTGATGTAAGCAAATGCTTACATCATGGAATTACCAATAATCTCAGGAAAATTTCCATCTGCCTCTTTTCAGAAATGCTGAACGTGGTATCATCTCGCGCTCTGCGAGGTGAGGTGGCCGAGAGGCCGAAGGCGCTCCCCTGCTAAGGGAGTACACCTCAAAAGGGTGTCGAGGGTTCGAATCCCTCCCTCACCGCCATAACTGAGGCCAGGTAGGCCAAATTTATGAGCAAAATTAGGAAAACATAGGTTGACGAAACCTGTCGTGATCCTGATAATGCGCAGCGCTAAAGCGCCCGTAGCTCAGCTGGATAGAGTACCTGGCTACGAACCAGGTGGTCGGGAGTTCGAATCTCTCCGGGCGCGCCATATAAATCAAAGGGTTAGATCTAACGGTCTAGCCCTTTTTTATGGTCTGTAGCCTCTGGGGGAACAGTTGGCGGGCGCTGGGTCAGAGCCATAATTTTTGTCAGCTCGTCCCTTTAAAAATCATGTTGACAACCTAACGACCCATGTTGTCACATATTTTCCCATGAAAACCCTCCGACTTAGTTATAGCCGTGCCACACCGATGCAGATTGCCGAGGCTTTTCTGGGGAGTGGTTTTGCGGCAATCAGTACAGCGCCCCTGGCTGTTTAGCTGCGGGAGCTTTCATGAATGCAATCGGTGCAAAGACCGCCCCCTGGGGCATAACGGTAGGCTCGGTTGAGATTCGCGACGTCGCCCTTCCCGTTGCTTTGCAGGATGCCATGTCGCGTCAGGCCCAAGCTGAGCGTGAAAAGCAGGCGCGGGTTATTCTTGGGTCTGCAGAGGCGGCTATCGCCGGCAAGTTTGTAGAAGCCGCAGAGATATATGCGGGACACCCAGAAGCGCTTCAGCTTCGGGCCATGAATATCATCTATGAGACCACCAAGGAACGTGGAACTACGATTCTAATTCCGAGTGCAATGGTTGATAGCCTGAATCCGTCGATGGCAACGGCTACGGCGACAACGGCGTTGGCACTTGCCCTGGCAGACAAAGATGGGGCTGATCCACAAGTCAGCCTGCGCAATGCCTTGACTTCATCGTCGGTAATGGGGGCGTCACCGCCCAGTTGAGTGATGTGCCACTGGCAAGTTTGTTTAGGCCAGCCTAGCAACATGCGGTCAGATTTCCAAGACAGCCAGGGCGACATTATGCCACTGATGTTTCGAGCAGCAGTACCATTCCACTCTGGTAAAGATGACTTGGCAGCCAGTCTCCATATTCAGCGCACTGGCTGAAACAGTCAATTCTTGATGTAGCCTGAGAATCGTTGTCGTAACAATAGATTGCCGTAGAATAGATTGATTCATCATAACATATTTGTTATTGTCGCAGCTATGGAACATGTGATCTCTTACTACAGTGAGACTGTGCTTGAGGATATTCTGGCACTCCCTGATGCGTTGGCGGCGCGCTATGTCGTTCTTACTCGACGCATGGTTGCGGTTGGGCCCAATCTGGGAGAGCCACATACCAAAGCCATGGGAAATGGGCTGTTTGAGCTACGCCTCAAAGGGGCTGAAGGAATAGCCCGAGTGTTTTACTGTACCCTGGTAGGTAGGAAAATCGTTATATTGCACAGCTTTGTGAAGAAGTCGGACAGGACGCCTCTACGTGAGTTGGAGGTTGCAGTGAACCGACTAAAGGAGGTGAAGCATGAAGACGCATGATGAGGTTATTCAAGCGCTGATGAGCCGCGACGGTGTTAAAGCGGAGGTTGATCGCATTGAGCGGGAAGAATGTGAGTTGCTGGATGCCTTACTGAAGGCTCGG
>JABEVH010000078.1 GCA_013043915.1 Pseudomonadales bacterium | reverse complement strand
GGCCGGGGAAGACATCAAGTTCGTCACTGGCAAGCCCCTGAGAATAGAGATCCTACTTCGTAGTTCTTAATGGAGCTGATGCTGCTCGTATGAAGTCTCCCGCCACTAACAGGAAGTACGTCAACCGCACGAATTGACCATTAATAGTTGCCGAAGATGATGAGTAAGCCATTGAAAACCAATATGTTCCTGCTCTAGCCGCAGTCCCAAGCGAATGCGGTTATCACGCAAATCGTCGTAGAGCGCGCGCTCTTCAGATGTCAGTCTATGCAAATCCGCCACTAAGGGCCTGTCCTCGTAGCCCCAGACAACGGCATGTGCATCAAGGGTTGCTCTGTCCATCAAGAACGATTCCACATGGCCAAAATAACCACGCAACTGATCCAAGATACCAAAGCCATGGGTATCGATATCCCCCCAGTAATAGATTGAGCAATCATTCATCCAATAGCTGCATGCCAGTGCCTCCCAACCATAACCTGCACCAAAAATAACGATAGCAGCACCAATCTGCGGAAATGCCAGGAAGTTGGTCTCGTTCTCAGTAATGAATACTCGATGCACAGCAAGATTCAGGCGACTAAAGCTGTCGGCATCCAGTGTCACATCAGGGCATGCCAAGCCAGACAAGGACTGAATAGATGGATCGAGTACTCGGAAGCGAATACGCATTGGTTTATCCAAAAAACCATAGCGGGCAGAAAACTGGCTTACTCCCTTTTTATTGTGATCCACTGCGTCGGCAGGCAATACCAAATCGAGTAATTCCGCCAGCACGCTGCGGTGGGCCTCGATGAATTTGCTATGTACTCCCGGCAAGTCAACCTGCCGCAAATAAATCCCCGGGCGTGGATGCTTAACAAGCCACGTTACTATGGACAACAACTGGGGCCACTCGACTGACAGTTCCAAGGCCTGCAGCGGACGCTTTTCTAGCCAAAGAAGCAATGTGGGGTGCGTTTTCTGAGTGGTATAAGTCAGGGCAAGGAAGCGATCCCACTCACGATGCTTGCCCAGCCAGGTCAAGGCATCTGCCATAGTTTCGACCCACACACTGGCTGGCAGTTTTTGTACACCTTGGACACGGTGTCGAATCTCCTGCCACTCCACACGGACTGAATCCGTCTTCACCAATTCAGCGACCCAAGCACGAACGTCGTTAAAACGATCCGTGATGTCCGATGAATTTGGCGACTTGAGCGATAAGCGCAGCGGAAAACGCGCATTACCCGTCACCGCGTCTCGCAATAGTTCACCTCGCTCCCACAGCCTCGCCAATTGCGCCTTCAGCTCCTTCTGAGCGGTCCATATCACTGCGCCAATTCCAGTGTTAGTGCTTTCTGCTCCCGATATTCCTCAATGGAAAGATTACGCAGTTTTGAGTCCCGCCCACCCTCGTTATGCACGAAGCCAACACTAGAAACGTAGGGTTCAATAATGTGTATCTTCTGCAGCGGCGTTACAATCAGCAGTTGCAGATTAAGTTGCCGGAACAACTTCAGGCCATACTGGGCAGACTCATCCGAACCACGTCCGAACGCTTCATCAATAACCACGAAACGGAATGAGCGCGAACGCACCGCCCCCCACTCCAAACCAAATTGATAGGCTAGGCTGGCAGCCAGTATGGTATAAGCCAACTTTTCTTTCTGCCCGCCTGACTTGCCACCGGAGTCTGAATAATGTTCGTGTTCAGTGTTATCCTCACGCCAGCGCTCGCTGGCAGCAAACATGAACCAATTACGCACATCAGTGACTTTGGTTGTCCAGCGACGATCCTGTTCTGATAAACCTTCGCGGCCCCGGAAGCGGTCGATGATGGCCTTAACCTGCATGAACTTTGCTTCGGAATACTGGGTATCGTCAGATCCTGTTACAGCACCTTCGGTGCAGGCACGTAATTCCTGCTGAAAGTCACGAATCTCAGCATCCGGACAAGTCTGTGATTCCAGCACGATATAGCGCCCGGGATTATAATCAATCTCGCCCAAGGACTTGTTGATATGAGCAATACGTTCCTTAATAGTTTCACGCTCACGTGCCAGTTGGGCGTTAAAATTGGCGATCTCATTAATTGTATTGACATTGAGTAGTTCTTTGAATCGCATAACAAAGCGTGGCAGGTCATCTCGATTTAGCTGAGTTAACAAATTTTCATACTCAAAAGCCGCCTCAAGACTAGCATCCATCTCGGCCGTCTCAAGTTTGAAAACTTCTTTGAAGGAAACCATAGCCTTGATGATTTTCTCTGCCAAACGTTTGAGCTTCTGATCTTCTGCATCAATTCGTGACTGCAACCAGGCACGTACGTCTTGTTCACGGTTATCACAGGACTCCACGGTTAATTGATGTTCGCCTAACGCCTCTGCTCGCATGGATTCAAGACTTCTTACTACGTCAGAGTCGATAACCATACCTTGTAGCAGCGCTTCGATTTGTTGATGAAGTTCTTGTGCATCTGAGCGGCGCTGTTCAACTTTAGCCCGCTTCTCCCGCGAGGCTTGCAATTCTTCCCCTGTTTTCCTCTGCGTTTTTTGCAAAGCGCGTAGGTTTTCGTTCAACTGCTTAAGGACGTCCGATGCCGACTCCAGCTGAGATTGCTCATCAAATAACTGAGCAATCTCAGCGGCAACGCTGGCCCAATCCAGTTCGTCAAATACCGTGAACTCTTCAAGACGGGCCAGCGCATCTAATCGGCGCGTAAGTTTATCGCGTTTTTTCTGAATTTCAGCGATCTGGCCACCCATATCACCCAGCTGCGTTTCAAGCTGGTGGCGCTTAGCCTCCAGAGCTGCAATCTTGGCGCTGTTGCTCCACCCCAATACATACCGACTGCGGTCATCAATTCGGTGGCGATCATCTTTCTCATGCCGACCGCTTGGGTCTTTAATCTGACCTGAATGAGTGATCGCACGCATTTCTCGGCGAAACTGCTCTTGTGTGGCACAGCAGGCCACATCGAATCGGTGGGTAAGCTCCCGCTCCAACCAATCATAATGAGGAGATTCAGGTTTGATGGCCAGCTTGCGGACCAAAGAATCGCGGTGCAGGTCGGGTAGTTCTGCTGCTTTGCGTAACCGCACATGGAAGTACACCAAACGGCCACGCAGTTGGGCAGCATCTACCCATTCAGCCACAGCTTTATAATGAGCATCTGGTACCAGCAGTGCCAAGCCAAAGCCTCGCAGCAGTCGTTCGGCTGCGCCTTCCCAATCACGCTCATCATCATGCACTTGGATCAACTCACCGGCAAAGGGCATATCGTCCACGTCTAGGTCTAGTGCAGCACACATTTCAGCACGTATTTGGACCTGCTGTGCATCAATGTTGCTACGACGGCGCTTAAGGCTATCGATTTCGCCAATCAGCTGCGCGTGTTCCTGCTTACCCTGACGTAAGGTGACACCATGCTCAGTGAGAGCGTTTTGTAGATCAGCATCGCGGTTGCGAGCATCTTCTCGCCAGCTTTGATATTTACCACGCTGCGCGGCGAAGTTAGATGCATCCATCACCACCGCCTCTCCCAAAACAGTTGCCAATTCCCCGTAACGGCCGGCCTTGATTATGCGCGCATCCCGCAGCTGCTCTTTCTTGCGAATCTCTGAGGCAAGGCGTTCTAATCGGTCTCCTCCGTTATCATTGATGGCCTGTTTCAACTCATCAACTTGCTGGCCTTGCTGCTCATGAACCATGTCGAGTTTTCGTATCTGCGCTTCCATACGTTCCGATTCTTCGGCCAACAAGACCAGGCGTTTGTCGATCAGGCTGAGCTTAAGACCAGCGAAGTGGTGTCGTAGCCTTTCCCTACAACCGCGTAAACTGTCAACCTCAGCCACTAATGCACTGTGGTGGCCACAATCAGCAATCAAGGGTGTGAGCAATTCAACCTGCCGCTGAGTTTTCAGCACCGCCTGATGAGCACGATTGAGATCGTCAAAGTGACCAATCAGGGCCTGCATGCGTGGTCCAACCTCAAAGGGCTCGAGCATATGACTACGCACAAAATCCGTCAGATTACCCACTGACTTCATCGATACCGTTTGGTGAAAAAGCTCCAATGCCTGATCGTTCTCAATACCAAATCGCCGGCGGAACCATGCTGCATAGGGAGGGAAGCTGTCGTGCAATTCTCCCCCTAACCCGCGCAGCCTCTTGCGCAGTTGGGCAATGTCCGATCCAAAATGAGCAAAGTCAGTGGCGATCGAAAGCTCTCTCTCCATCCCCACAAAGAACCGCGCCGGTTGTCCCTGCGCATCCTTCATCCAGAAAACCTGGGCCAGCGTCACCGTGTGGTCATAGCCCGCATTGTGGAATACGCCCAAGATAACGGAGTAGCTGTTCTGGTCACGCAAACTTACCGGCTTGGCCGAGCCCGTAATTTCATTACGTTCGGATTTATAATGTCCGAGTACATAGGAGCGCAGCGTTCGTTCCTTGATGTCCGCGCCAGCAGCCTTGTTGTAAGCGATCCGGTTGGCTGGCACCAACAAGGTAGTGATAGCATCGACCAGCGTAGATTTGCCCGAACCGATATCGCCCGTGAGCAGACCATTCTTGCCCTCCAGTTGCAACGTCCACACCCGGCTGTCGAAGGTGCCCCAGTTGAAGACCTCCAGACGGGTCAGGCGAAAGCCAGAAAGCGAGTCATCTGCGCAGAAGTCCAAGTCCATTGATTGCGGATTATTCATGACCCCTTCCTTCCTTGGCCTTAATTACATCAGCTAGTTGGGACTGATAAGAGGCCAATCGCGTATCGAATTCGGCCAGCCATTGGGCATCAACAAAAGCCTTCAGGATACGCCTCACCTCGTAAGAGGCAGGCCCGGTTGAAGATCCACCGGAAGATTTTAGCTTCTGCAGAAACCCCAGTTCAGCCACCTTGTTGATCGTAGTTTCAATCTGATCAATCAGCTTGGCTTCATTCGGGCCATCAGGCAGAAACACCCGCACTAACTCGACAATATTGTCACGGGACAGCACTAACCGCGTGTCGCCTCCACCCGCATCGAACTCGGCCAGCTTCTTGCGCAGCAAGGCGAGCAATAAACTCACGGCGAAGGACAAAGGTCGGCGCGCCACCAAACGCGGCAGATGAGATGATGGGTCATCGTCAGCAGACTCAGGGCGGCTTTTCAAGAAAGCATAGCCTTCTGCCTCATCCAGAATCAAATCAAGATTTAACACTGCCACGTAGTCTCTTACCCTCGCTTGAAGATTCAGTAATGCCGCCCATTGGCGCTCATCACCGTCGCGGTAGATTACGCTCTTAAGTAATTTGATCAGCAACACCGACAAATCAGCAACCGGAGCCGCTATCGGGTGTTCTATGGCTGCTGTATTTGAGAAATCTTCCATCCCTTACCTCAGTTCCTTTTCACCGCATGAAAATCACACGTGGTAGCCGCGCACTACGGGTTATGGCTTGGCCCTCCGTGGCAACTTTCCAGCGGATGGGCTCAGACTTACCCTCATCCACCACGGTATTAAATACCTCGCTACCCAGCTGAAGATAAGCCACCAACTCGGCTAACCCCTGTTGCAAAGGCTGACTAATCACCAGTTCACTCAGGGTGATCTGCACCCGCTCCTGCAAGGCGTGTCGGATATGGCGAGTGAGCCGCGCCTTGTCTAGCACCATCTGATCGAACAGCACAGAAGGGTCGATATCCTCATCTCCCGCCTGTAAGGCCAGATCGGCAATCACAGGTTTGATCGCTGGAGAGAACAAGGTGCGCTCCATCGCCAGTTCAACATCAGCACAGTACTCGGCCATTTCCATCATGTTGCCCGTGAGCGACACCTCTCGCAGAGCCAACGCTTTACTTTCTATACCGTGAAGAATATCCATGATGCGGCGATTTTCCAGCCAAGCCTGGTCATCCAGAAAGCGGCGCAACTGCTGTGATAAAGCAGCGATGGTGCGCTGCGTGTGCTCGCCAGCCTCCATCCAGTCATAGTGTACTCGACGAGTGCGGCTGTCAGGCTTTAGTCCTGTCACTGCTGGTAGTGACAGGACGTGATCCAGTAGCTCGGTCAATTCTTCCTGGCGACGACTGGAGAGCAAAAAATCCCAGAATGCACGGAAACTTTTGCCCTGATCGGAACCGGCAATCGCATCACGTTCACCCATGATGTCTTCCAGCAGCGCTCCCTTGCTACCCTCCCACAGCGCAATGCGCTCTCGTACACGCCGATCAAGTTGACGGAAGTTATACTCCACCTCGCGGAAGTCAGTGAGCAACTCACGCGCACCATGAATGAACTGCTGGAAACGATCTTTCAACTCTGTGTCATCTAGCAAGGGCACATCACCCGACAACACCCGTGCGATCTCAGTATCAATATCATCGCGCTTTTTGTGCAATTCGGCGATACGCTTAACTGGATCAGCTTCGCTGCCTTCGCTCATCTGTTTGAGCAGATCGAACAGTGTTAACAAACGCGACTCGGTACCGATGAACTGTCGCTCACTGAGTTGCGCCAGCCAGGCGATAGCCTTCTCAGTGGCAGGCGTCAAATCGAACTGCGCGTCGTCTGTGCCTGGCCGATAGAACTTGCGCAGCCAGCCCTTGTCTGGTGCTGCCCAGTCGTTCAAGTATTCCAATGCCGGCTTGGGATAAGCGGTTTCGCCCAACTGCTGTCGCAGGGCATACAATTCATCCTCCAGTACCTCAGCCAAATCTGCAGCCGCCATTACTCTCACATTGGGCTCGATATACACCCGATGCAGAAAGCTTGCCACCAACGGAGCATGGTCTGAACGCAACATCCGCCACGCGGGGTGGTGGGTGCGCATGATATCTAGCGTGGCGAAATCGATGGTCATCGAGCATCAATCTTGAGAAAAAGCCAAATAATTTGACGCGTGCGAACCCATAATCCTATCCCAAGAAGGGGTGTAACCGGAACTAACAGTTGCTCAGAGCAAATCTTCGGTAACATGGGGAGATTCCAATCATTAAATTTTCGAAGACAGTCTTAATGGCTTTCTAGCTAGAAAGTCACATGAATCAATCTCATCATCATACAGAATATCTCAATAACATGACCTGACTGTATTGCAAAAACTCATTCAGATGCTGAGTGATAATCCGCACCATGATGGGCAGTTGCAACACCTGCTAATCATGCACAGCGATATTGCGAAAGCCCACCATGTGTTTGAGACTATCGGAGAGAACGGCGTCGATCCAAGCACCCGGTGCTAGCAGCGCAAACACATCTCGCGCACTTTGCGGCACCCCGAGTTTTTTCAACAGATCAGGTACTGCTAACATCGATAGGCCGTATTAACGAACTTACATGCCTCCGTTATCAGCAGAACCGCTTTTGGACGTAAATCGCTCATTGCCCTAGCGGGCCCGCGCCTTGTGCAGCTTTTTATAGCTATCAATTAGGCACTGATGCCTATGAAGCCCTTCCAGTTTCATACTTGTTGGCGTTAAGCCAAAAAACCGCACGCTGCCATCCACGGACCCCAGTACCGCGTCCATCCGCGCATCGCCAAACATCCGGCGGAAATTTATCTCATAATCGATCAGTTCCAGATCGTCGTCCAGCAGCACCTCAAGCAGCACACTCAATGCCTGATAAAACAATCCGCGTTCGGCCGTGTTGTCGTTGTACTGCAGGAATGCACCTACCAGATCTTGCGCCGCCTCAAATTCCTTCAAGGCGAGATGAATCAACAGCTTCAACTCCAGAACAGTTAGCTGCCCCCAGACCGTATTTTCGTCAAATTCGATACCGATCAATGTGGCAATGTCGGAATACTCATCTAGCTCATTGCTATCTAAGCGCTCAAGCAGTGCTTTCAAGCTGGCATCGTCCAAGCGATGCAAATTCAAAATATCAGCACGGAATAATAACGCTTTATTGGTATTATCCCAGACCAAATCCTCGACCGGATACACTTCCGAATAACCTGGCACCAAAATGCGGCAAGTTATGGCGCCTACATGATCATACACCGCCATATACGCCTCCTTGCCCATGTTTTCGAGAATACCGAACAGTGTTGCCGCCTCCTCGGCATTGGAGTTTTCCCCCAGACCAGAAAAATCCCACTCAACAAAATTATAATCCGCTTTGGCACTGAAAAAGCGCCAGGACACAACACCGCTGGAATCAATAAAATGCTCAACAAAGTTGTTCGGCTCAGTCACGGCGAGACTTTCAAAGGTGGGACGAGGTAAATCGTTCAGCCCTTCAAAACTTCGTCCCTGTAGCAGTTCCGTAAGGCTGCGTTCCAACGCCACCTGCAAGTTTGGGTGCGCACCGAACGAGGCAAAGACACCACCTGTACGCGGGTTCATTAGCGTAACGCACATTACCGGATAAACGCCGCTTAGCGACGCATCCTTCACCAGCACTGGAAATCCCTGCTCTTCCAAGCCCTGAATGCCCGCCAGAATCTCGGGGTACTTCAGCAGCACATCATGCGGCACATCTGGAAGAGCAATTTCACCTTCCAGAATTTCACGTTTTACTGCTCGTTCAAGGATTTCCGACAGGCATTGCACCTGCGCTTCGGCCAGCGTATTACCAGCACTCATGCCATTGCTGGCATAGAGGTTTTCAACTAGATTAGATGGAAAATATACTACTTCACCATCAGACTGGCGCACAAACGGCAGAGAACAGATACCGCGTTCCACATTGCCGGAGTTGGTGTCGTACAGATGCGAACCCTGTAACTCACCATCAGGGTTGTATATTTGTAGGCAGTACTCATCAAGGATTTCTGGCGGTAACGCATCGTCAGGGTCAGGCTTGAACCAGCGCTCGTTTGGGTAATGTACAAACGCTGCATTGGCGATGTCTTCGCCCCAAAACTGAGCGCCATAGAAATGGTTGCAGTTCAGTCGTTCGATGAATTCACCCAACGCCGATGCCAAAGCACTTTCTTTGGTTGCCCCTTTGCCATTGGTAAAACACATATGTGAGTGCGCATCGCGGATATGCAACGACCACACATTGGGGACAATATTCCTCCATGAAGCAATCTCAATCTTCATGCCTAAGCCTGCCAAAAGGCCTGACATATTGGCAATAGTTTGCTCCAGCGGCAGATCCTTGCCCGTAATATAGGTCCTCGCCTCAGAATCAGGATTCAGCATCAGCAACGCATGGGCATCAGCATCCAGATTTTCCACCGCTTCAATCACAAACTCAGGCCCGGATTGCACCACTTTCTTCACCGTACACCGGCCGATGGATCGTAAAATACCTTCACGGTCTTTGGCTGAAATACTCTCCGGCAACTCAACCTGAATCTTGAAAACCTGCTGATAGCGATTGTCCGGATCAACCATGTTGTTCTGCGACAGACGGATATCTTCGGTAGGAATATTGCGCGTGTCGCAGTACAATTTCACAAAGTAAGCTGCACATAAGGCTGATGAAGCCAGAAAGTAATCGAAAGGACCTGGTGCCGAGCCATCGCCCTTATAACGGATAGGCTGATCAGCCACCACCGTGAAATCTTCGAACTTGGCTTCGAGACGAAGATTGTCGAGAAAATTGACCTTAATTTCCATGAGAGACCTCCAAATAGTACTTTGACATCCTACCCGCCCCCAGTCGATGACTACCACTTACACGGGCCCCTGAAAATATTGGGGTCTATGGAAAAGGGAGGGGTTTCCTACAGCTAGATGCTCATGTCCGCGCGAGAGAATATCCTTGGCGACACTTCCATAGCGCCGCACCGCACCGGTATTGATCGGTATCCACCCCAAAGATCGCCGGACACCAAAGGTCTTACGCCAGGCCAGTATCGAGTAAATTGCTTACGGCGTGTCACGTGTACTTTGGCAATACACTGCAGGCTCTGACTATGCAACCCAAGTTCTTTGCCAGCGCCACGTGTATAGGGATGGAGATCGTACTCGGAAAGGAATCCACCTCGTTCGCTAATGGTTCGGTGAGACCGTTCATTCAGGTGGCTCCAGACGAAGTGCTCCTCTGCCGCTTGAGCAGAAAGCAGCTTCACATGCTTATCTTTCACATGAACCTTGATCGTTTTGGTGGCCAACATGGTCACTCCTGAATACTGTTATTATAAGCAGAAACTTCTGGCAATATAACCCAATGTCAGAAGATCGATATGCGTAAGTTAAAGTTTACTAATCGCCAGATCATGGCTTAACCGTTGGGACTGAGATTTTGGTGGAGGGTAATGCAATCACCCCATCATATTCAAAAGCTACTCGAACCAGGTGGCGGAAACTGAGGGAGGCATGTGTAAAGTCCATCCACCGGGACCCAATAAAGTCAGGATGGTCTCCGTAAACTGAACACGAACTGGCACAAAAGCTACCGCAGCAGCAGGTTCATGTTGACGAAACTGACGGAACCGTAAAGACATACCCTTAACAGAACCCCCGTCCCTCAGCATAGACGCGTTGGGTCATACCCCTGCCTTTCCACACTGCCATATGCTGTTGCCAGAACTGCCGACGACTATCTGGACTCATGCTTACAGAACCCAACATTTTACAGGTGTATGCGCTGGATGCTTATGATGTTCACTAGGAATTTATGGAAGAGGTTGCCAAAGCTGGACGAGCAGCAGGCGGCGGAGGCTAACATGAAGCCGATTGGATGGATATTACCCGGGCGCGCCTGGTGAGGCAGCTGACCTTTCTGGCCCCTGACATCATGAAACGATTAGTCGGCAAGACCGATATCGTGCTCAGAAAGATGATACAGCGTCCTTGTTCCAGCTACCGATTCGAGCAGTCAGGAGTTTTGTTATAACGTTGTCTAGCCGACATCATCAAGCTAGGCGCTTCCTTCCAGAATCAGTCGCGCCACGCCCTCCGGATCTTTCCACATGGGCACGTGGCCCCAGCCCTTCGGCTGTAACCAGCGTGTATGGGCTGGCAATTCTTCGCGGTGGCGTGCGCTGGCGCCAAGCAGCCAGTCACTGCGACCAAATGCGACTGTGATGGGCACGGAGATATTCTGACCCCCCGTGAACGGTACGACATTTTCAACGGTGGCGCGAAACCCTTTAGCGCGGCCAAAATCGGCTGCGACTGCGATGGCATCCTCTGATGGCATACGCCAGGAGCCCGTGGAGAGGGGGACGGCCAGGAAAAGCTCACGCAGTGGTGGAATCAGCATGCTGCTCTGCGTCAGCGCAGGAAAGAAGCGTGTAGCCATGCGCATGCTGCCAAAGAGGTATTTGAGAGATAACGAGCCGTGACCGCGCCAAAGGCCTGCAGGAGAGATAGCGACCACACTGCGAGCAAGCCCAACCTTGGCTGCTTCCAGAGCCATATAACCGCCTAGCGAGTTACCAACAATATCCACAGGCCCATCTATGCCGAGCCCCCGTAAACTGGCAGCGAGGCCAGCAACAAGACTGGGGATGGTGGGCAGAGTTCCTGGTGGCAAAGGTGGAGTAAGCCCGAAGCCAGCAGTATCAAAGGCTATTACGCGACGCTCTCGCGAAAGCAGTGGTAGCACAGGCTTCCACGCTATTTGGGACATGCCGATGCCATGCAGGAGAATAATGGGACGGCCGTTCCCGGCTTGGTAGTGATGCCACATAGCTGAAATTCCGGTACGGTATGTTGTAGAGACCATAATGTTAGAAAGAACACCATACAGACAATGGCCGTGAAGACGGGCCACAGGACACAGCAATGCCAATCAGATGGGTATTGTCAGCTTAACTGAGATCGTGATGCCATAGCCCCATGAATACTGACCTTCGCTATCCCCGCCATCGTTTTCCCATGGATATCATCAGCCAGTGCGTCTGGCTGTATTTCCGTT
>JABEVH010000077.1 GCA_013043915.1 Pseudomonadales bacterium | reverse complement strand
CACAGACGTATTTTACCAAAGTGAACGCACATATTCTTCTCTTTTCTTGCTTTCCTCAGCAATTAATCAGGCTCGATTCTGGGGTTTTGCAAGAGGCTCCACATAGTGGATATTTTTGTATATTTTAGTATTTACTAAAGACTGGCAGATATAACCATAGTTACACTGAACTTATGCGACTTCTACCCAAGGGGAGTTCCGTATGAAAGTGCTGCGTACAACTGAAAAACGATTTGAACGATTGGCCGACTACCCATTCCGTTCCCATTATGTCAATGTCCAAGCAAACGGCCTGCGCATGCATTATGTCGATGAGGGTCCGAAAGACGCGGCTCCTGTCCTGATGCTGCACGGGGAACCCACCTGGAGCTATCTTTACCGTCATATGATTCCCATCGTTGCCGCTGCAGGTCACCGCGTCATTGCACCTGACCTGATAGGGTTCGGAAAGTCCGATAAACCCTCCGCCATGGAAGATTACAGTTATCTGGGCCACATGAATTGGATGCAACACTTTATCGATCTTCTGGAACTGAAGGATATCACCCTGGTATGCCAGGACTGGGGCTCCCTGTTGGGCTTACGGTTGGCCGCAGAAAATGAATCGCGGTTTCACAGCATCGTCGTCGCTAATGGCATGTTACCCACCGGCGACCTCAAGGTTCCCCGTGCATTTCACCTCTGGAAAAACTTTGCCCTCTATAGCCCCTGGTTTCCCATTGCCCGCATCATCAATTCAGGCTGTTTCAAAAAGCTGGGACCTGAGGAACTTAAGGCCTACGATGCTCCCTTTCCTACCTCGTCTTACAAAGCGGGAGCTCGAGCGTTTCCGCGGTTGGTCCCTGTCTCTCCTGACAATCCGGCTTCAGCGGCTAACCGCTCCGCCTGGGAAGTCCTCAAAACCTGGAACAAGCCTTTTCTCACCACCTTCAGCAACGGTGACCCTATCACCCGTGGTGGTGACAAATACCTGCAACAACATATCCCTGGAGCTAAGGGACAGGCGCACACCGTACTGACTGGAGGTCATTTCTTACAGGAAGACTCACCTGTGGCCTTTGCCCAGGCGATCAACTCACTATTGGCCATCATATAAACACCCTGTTGGACGATATCCTTGCATCTGTATATTATGCCGGCATAAATAGGCATGCTCTGGCTACCCATACCTTGAAAATTCACGTCCATGACCATACTAAAGATCGCCATGATTGCTGGCATTCCAATATCGTTCGCGCCGGCAAGAATGCCCGGCATACCCGGGAGACTGGATGGGGCATGTTTGAGACTCCGCTGGAATGCAAAGATGGTCATACCGTTCTGGCTCGCGACACCTGCCTGAAGACCTGTGGACGCCCCAACTGGCCACGTAGATCATCCCACCCTTTTTCAAAGGCGGCAGCCTGATGGCGAAGAAAAGGGAAATCAGTCTGTCGCATCCTCAATGAACCAACAGCCTGCCATAGAATATCCCGAACTCCAGCCTCCGATGTTTCGTGAGGTTATAGTTCATATAGGGGCTGAAAACTCACTGTGAATGCTGTTCGATCTCGCCATTTAAATTCAACGTATCGTACCGATATCGACGTGCTGCGCGCTTTTGCGGTGGTATCGGTGGTTCTTTATCATATCAGCAGTTCACTACTCGCCGGTGGTTTTGTCGGGGTCGATGTTTTTTTTATCATTTCCGGATACCTCATTACCGGACAGTTGGTGACCCGGATGCAAGGCCTGCGTTTTTCCTTTAAGGATTTTTACACGCGACGGTTTCGACGCTTGTATCCAGCTCTGATGTTAGTTCTGGGGACATCTGCACTGATGGGTGCCTTCATCATGATTCCTGCGATGCAAAATCAGTTGGGACGGGAACTTAGAGCCGTTGCAACCCTCTCTGTCAATTACTATTTTCTTGGAAATGAAAACGATTATTTTGGTATCGCGGCTGATAATCAGCCTCTTTTGCACATGTGGTCGCTGTCGGTTGAAGAACAATTTTACCTGCTATGGCCAGCATTGCTTTGGCTAACCCATCGTCTAACCCATGTCCGAGAACAGCATTTTGTGCTCCTGACGCTCTGGATGATGGGGCTATTGCTTTTCAGTTCCTGGCTCTGGTGTGTCTATATCAGTTTTCATAACAACGCTCAGGCTTTTTATGGCATGCCTTCACGAGCTTGGGAGTTTGCAGCGGGGGGGCTTCTGGCCATGGGCGAAGGCTACAGATCAACCGGCGCACGTCGCATCGGAGGTAGCCTGATCCAGATAGCGGGGATCGGAGTACTGCTGCTCAGCGTAATTTGCACTAACTCCCGCTTCGTATTCCCCGGCTATGTTGTGCTTGGACCTGTACTGGGGGCACTCATGTTCATTGCGGGAGGAAGCATAGGGCTTCACCCACGCTGGCAGCGGTGGTTATGTACGAAAGCGGTCGTGCATACCGGCAAGATTTCCTACAGCTTTTACCTCTGGCACTGGGTTCTTCTGGCATTCACGCGCTATTGGTATCTGGGGCGAGATCTGGAACGAGATATATGGATGGGAGGGATACTGGCCTATGCGCTGGCTCACCTCAGCTATATTTATGTAGAACTGCCTATGCGTCAGTGTTCAACGCCTTGGCCTACGCTTAACCGCTTGGGTTTTCGTCATGGTCTCTATGCTATATTTTTGATGTATCTCGTGGGGAATATCGAGATTTTTTTCCCTGTCACACTGACTTCTGCACAAAAGCGTGTGGCGCAGCTTGAAGCCGACCCTGTGCATTTGCCTGAAAAATGCACCATGCCCAAGTCAGGCGTTCCTCTCGGATCTGTGGACAACTGTAGCTTAGGGGTGGCTGGGCAGCCCGTGCGCATACTTGTTTGGGGGGATTCTCATGCAGGTCGGCTGCTTCCGATATTAAGCCAATATGCAAAAGATCACCCGCTACGCATTCTGATCCGCATCTATAATGGGTGCCCACCGGTCATGAATGTGGTGCCTGCTGGACACCACGAATACCGTAGCTATTGCATGAAATTTGCTAACGCCGTCACTGCTCAGATGGATGAACTCAGCGCTTTGGGTGTGCATGGAGTCATCCTGCCATCACGGTGGCTGTGGTATTTGGCATCCTCTGAACCCAATGCTATGGGATTGCTTGGGCCAGGGGAATCTGCCATGCCGCTTACAACTGGCCAAGGCCTCCTCAATACCACACATGCCATGCATCTATTTCGCCAGGGGCTTGATCAGGAACTACGGCTGTTCAGAGCGCATGGTATTAAAGTAGCCCTGGTATTACCCGAACCCGAACTGGCGCTCTCTGCGCCTGAATGCCTGACAAGATTCAACGACTCATCCTGCAATCTCCCTTTGTGGAAGATACAACAGCAACATCAAGCGCTGGTAACTATGCTCAAAAAGGAAGCCACCCTTAACCCCAATCTTCGTCTAATTGATACGACTTCATTCTTCTGTGATCATCGCTGGTGTTATGCCCAGAAAGGGGGCATTGTTAATTTCATGGATGACAATCATATAACCGGTGCAAGAGCCATGTCGATGTACCCATTCTATGCTTCTGTGTTGGACTGGCTCAGTCAACCACTTTAGAAGATTGAATACATCCTCAATCCGTGAGTTCGTTGTCGAAAAACTTACATTTTTCTATTTAAATCAACGGAGTAGTCACCATACAGTGTTCACCTGGAAGGTGAATGCTAACATGACCGACTTCATTATCAAAAAACTCCCGTACGATCTCAGTTCTCACTCTGGATTGGCCTTTATTGGTAAATACCTCAAGCGCATCAACATCAATGCAATGATTGATCCTTAATTCTCCGTTCGATCAGGCATTCCCAACAGCAGCATTCTCAAATCGTACCTGGCATGGTTGTGCATGGGCAAAAGTTCAGACAACCTGATGTCTGCTCTTGGAGAATTTCATGAGATTAACAGAAAACCCCATATAAAATAATTAGTTGCGATCAAATTCAAGTTATTTTGCTT
>JABEVH010000076.1 GCA_013043915.1 Pseudomonadales bacterium | reverse complement strand
TTCTTGATCATAATGAACTCCGGTTTGACGGACGATTTCGTCCAGCATTATGCCCGGGTTTCCACTTATAGCGCTGTTTAAATTACCGCGGCCACTTCTGAATTTCCATGAAAACCAGCAGGTTGAAACCAGTATAAGTGGGGCATCCAGGCTCACATGCTTACCATGGCTATAGGTCTGACACTGTCGGCCCTGCGACCATACCCGTAGGAGGAGCCCTGACTATGTCAAGGGAATGCTGAGCCTGCTACCCCAGTCCTTGACTCAGCCAGGGCTCCTCTTCGTTCTTATCACCATGAGCGTGATGTCTCTCCTGGACTGACGTTGAAAACGTATTAACTTCTCCAGAATAGAGAATATCAATCTGCTGGTTATCAGGGAATTTCGAATTACTGATGACATCAAGTGGTGTACTGAGGCAAGGTGTGGTGGAATTCGTGGGGGAGACTATGGTCACCTGGTAAGCGCAAGAAGCCCTATCTATGGACAGTCATCCGTTTAGGACATCGACTATGGGCTCGGTCCCTTCGCTGTCTTACAGCTGGGGTTGAACCATTTCCGACTGCGCGTTTCAGAATTTCTTTGACCTTAAGTTCGCCCCATCTGACGAAAACTTTGTCTGTCTCGTAACACCCATAATTGGTCCATCAAATCACGAACCGCAGCCATACCATTCGCATTATGGCATAGTCCTGAGAGGGTGTTTTAGTGTCATTTTTCTCTTATACCATGTCGGACTTAAAGTCTTCAGGGATGGAGCCTTTGGTCAGGCACGGAGAGACAAACAACGTTCCCCGATAAGCTCCTTGCAGCGTGCGAACCATGACGATGCTCCAGAACAAGGCCAGACAACCAACGAGTCCAAGGCCAATACTCAGGATAAAGTCTACATGGGTTTGCCGAGCGAGCGCTAGCGTAGCCAAGGAGTAAACACCCAAAGGAAATGTGAAGCCCCACCAGCCCAGATTAAAAGGCATGCCTTGTTTAATGTAACGTGCTGTGGTGAGAACGGTGAGTAAAAGCCACCACATGCCGTAGCCCCACAGAATGGCACCGCCAATAACACCGGCGCCGGATGCCACATCACCAATCATGGGCATGTTGACTGCGGTAAAAACGTGAGCGGCATCGGCTCCCAGAACTAACAACCCTAAAGCGCCCGTCCCAATCGGCCCCAAGGCAAGGAATCCAGAGGCGGCCATATCTTTGTGTGGCAGTTTATGGAGCATAAGACGCATGATGAGAATGACCAAAATACTAAAAGCGATAGGCACAGAAAATGCCCATAGCGCATAAGCGATAATGATCATTTCCAAGGCAGCATGGGGATTGGAAATATGCGGAATGAGAAGTCCGGCGCTGACCGCAGCGACTTCTGCCGCGACAACAGGAAGTAGCCACACCGCTGTCATTTTTTCCATACTATGATCTTGCCGGGTGAACATCAAAAAGGGGATGAGGACCCCTATGAAAATGGCCATGGCCATATCTACCCACCACAGGATTTGAGCGATAGAAACGGCAGTGTCTCCCCAGCGCGGGATTCCAAAAGCGAGAAAGCCGTTGATAATCGTTGCCAATCCCATGGGGATAGCACCGAAAAACATGGACATCACCGAGTGTGAAAAAATACGCCGTGCCTGCGACTGAAATAAAACCCATCGTGCGAAATAGAGAACACTAAACAATACAAACAGGCCGATATTAAAAAACCATAAACCTTCAGCTAGTTGGTGCAGCACGGGTACATTGAAGGGTAGTTGGTTAAGGGCCAGGGCAAGGATGCCCGTCCCCATCGTGGCCGTGTACCAGTTGGGTGTAAATTGCTGAATAATTTCGCGCAAGCTCTTAACGTTGACCATGAGCCTCTCCAAGAGATGATGGTTGGAATATCAACATCGGACTCAAAGGGTATCACAGCTTTCAAGACTGTCTCATAGAGTGGCTGTTCAGATTTTTCCGAATTTAAACGGTTATACCAGACAGCAAGAGCCTTGTGGCTGAATGTTGTCCTGCCTTGCATGGATTCGCTCACAAAATGGATTAAGCTGAATACAGGTGCACTTCTACGGATATTGTGCTGATCGGCACAAGGAGGTCATGTGTACCGACAAAAAATTTTGCTGGTGGATGAAAGCCGAACCTACCAAAGTTTGTTTAGTGCTGCACTGGACCAGGATTGTGAGTTGCTCATTGCTGCGACGGGTCATGATGCTTTGGTTCTTATTGCCCACCATTATGTCGACTTTATCTGCTCAGGGTTTTACTTGCCTGATATGCAGGGAATAGATCTTTGTCGTCGGGTGCGCCATATGACCCAGTATGCGGTCAAACCGTTTGTCTTGCTGACTTCAGTACAAGGGGAAGCGGTATTGTCGTCAGCCCTTCCTGCGGGTGTAACTGAGATATTTCATAGAAATGATATCAGTCAGCTGCTGGCTTTTATTCGCCGATTTCCTTCTTCGCGTCAGCAACTTAAGGGCAATATTCTTTATGTCGAGGATAGCCGTAGTCAGCGCGATTTTCTTAAGGATTACCTTGAAGGTCGTGGACTGAACGTAGATACCTGCAGTTCCGCAGAGCAGGCGAAACAACTGTACATGCAGCATGACTACGATCTTATCCTGACCGACATCGTCCTCGATGGTGCAATCAGTGGACTGGCTTTGGTCAATTTTGTTCGCCGCCAAACCGATAACAAGGGTGATGTTCCTATTATAGCCATAACAGCTTTTGATGATCGGATACGGCGTGTTGAACTTTTTAATTTGGGTGTGACTGACTATATCCTCAAACCGATAGAGCAAGAAGAACTCATAGTGCGCATCGCTGCGTTGCTGGAGAACCGCCATTTGCATCTGGAGAATCAATACCAGCGGCAGAGACTCCATGACGAAGAACTCATGCGCAGGGACTCAAAGTTTGAGGCCTTATTCGCACACAGCATAGAAGGCATGGCCGTTTGTGAACTGGTCAATCATGATCAAGGTGGGGATAAGGATTATCGTGTATTGAAGGCAAATGCCGCCTACTTGCAGCATCTACAGCTAACTTATGAGCAAGTCTGTGGCAAGTTGACACGTGATATAGAAGGGTGGCCATTTCATGAGCTGACCGATCTTTTTTACAGCGTAGTTATGGAGGAAAAGTCTAGGGACATCGAGTTCTCTGCGGCAGGATGTTCTGCTGTCTATCAGGTTCGTGCCTTTGTATTACAGGAAATGAGTTTTGCCTGTGTGATAGAAAATATTACACAACGCAAAATTGAAGAAGACGAATTGCGGCTTGCTGCTGCTGCATTTGAGTCCCAGGAAGGCATCATCGTAATGGATCCGGAGGGGGGGATACAGCGCGTCAACAGATCATTTTGTCGTATTACCGGTTTTATGGTGGATGAGGTGATCGGGAAATCGCCGGGTTTTATGAAGTCAGATTGCCATGAGTCTTCATTTTATCGGCATATTTTGCGCGCGTTACGTCGTCATGGCATATGGCAGGGAGAACTTTGGGTACGTTATAAAAGCGCTGCTCAGGCGCCGGTCTTCATGGAAATAACTGCCGTGCGAGGCAAGGGCGGTGAGGTAAGTCATTACTTGGGTTTATTTCATGACATCTCTGAACGTAAGCGGTCGGAAGAAAAAATCTATGCTTTAGCTTTTTTTGATCAATTAACGGGATTACCCAATCGACTATATTTTCTGGATAGCTTACGTCAGGCCATGCAGTCGAGCGCTGTGCATAAAACCCATGCAGGGTTGTTGTTGATCGATCTTGATCAATTCAGGACGCTGAATGACACCCTGGGTCATGATGTGGGGGATCAGCTGCTCAAACAGGTTGCAGAGCGTCTAGTCGCCTGTGTTGGCGACATTCCTGTTGTGGCTCGTTTGGGCGGGGATGAATTCATCGTTATGATGCCTGCTCTGAGCGCTAATGCTGATGAGGCGGGCAGACAGGTTCGAAAGATGGCAGAAGACCTGCAAGCCGCTCTGGGGCAACCCTATGTTTTGAATGCACAGACCCATCATTTTACCGCCAGTACGGGTGTTACTCTGTTTTTGGACACGCCAACAGAGCCAGAATCTTTGCTCAAACAGGCTGAGTTAGCCATGTATAAAGCTAAAGCGGCAGGCCGTCATGGGATTAGCTATTTTGACCATGCCATGGAGGTTGAGCTTAATCACCGAGTTACGATGGAACATGCTTTGCAACGGGCATTACAAGACCAGCAGTTTGTGTTGCACTATCAGGCTCAGCTTGAGGGAGATCGGGTGATCGGTGTGGAGGCTCTGGTTCGCTGGCAACATCCTGTGTGGGGACTGGTAGGACCCGCAGATTTCATTCCTCTGGCTGAAGAGACCGGGCAGATCGTTCCCTTAGGGAATTGGGTGATGGCAACAGCTTGTCAGCAGTTACAGCGATGGTCGCAGGATACGCATTTTATGCATTTGACTATGGCTGTTAATGTGAGTGCTCGTCAATTTCACCAGCCAGATTTTGTTAATTCGGTGCTAGGCCTGCTGAAAAAGTTTGTGATTACGCCGGGGCGATTGAAGCTAGAGTTAACGGAAAGTTTGCTAGTTCATGATGTGGAATCGGTGATTGCCACGATGTCCATCCTCAAAAGCCATGGTGTGAATTTCTCCCTGGATGATTTTGGAACAGGGTATTCATCACTGTCTTACTTAAAACGATTGCCGCTCAATCAGCTCAAGATTGATCAGTCCTTCGTTCGTGATATTTTAATTGACGCCAATGATGCGGCCATCGCAAAAACCATTATTGCACTGGCTCAAAGTCTGGGGTTGGATGTCATAGCAGAAGGTGTTGAAACCAGAGCTCAGCAGGAATTTTTACTGACGTTGGGTTGTCACTGCTGTCAGGGATTTTATTTCAGTCGCCCCGTGCCTCAGGCTGAGTTTGAGTTGTACGCACAAAACCTGATGCTCTGATCATCTGTTCAGTTGTCTTTAAAAAGATTAAAGTCACTCAGCTTTAGTGGGATCACTAATTTTTTGGCACATTTGCGGTCAGGGAGAGCAGGGGTATGGGAGTGGTTTGGCGTGTTGTAAAGACGTTGGTCATCTTGGCGTTGGTGCTGCCTGTCTTGCTGGTTTTAGGTGTAGAGATATTTCCCGTTCAAGCTACCCACCTGGCGTTAGCTATGGAACGAAGTCGTTCTGGATTAACCGAACACCACGTTCAACTTGCGGATGGATTGCATTATGACTATCTGGAAGGAGGACAAGGACCTGCGCTACTGTTGTTGCATGGTTTTGGAGGCGACAAGGATAATTTTACCCGGGTTGCCCGTTATCTGACGCCTCATTATCACGTTATCATTCCTGATGAAATGGGGTTTGGGCTGTCTTCGCACCCCGATTCTGATATATACACACCAGAAGATCAGGCTAGGCATTTACACGATCTGCTGCAACAGCTAGGGATTGATCGCGTTGATATTGGAGGTAACTCCATGGGTGGTCAGATCGCAGCCGTCTATGCTTCGCTATATTCGGCCTCGGTCAATAGCCTGTGGCTATTGGATCCGGGTGGGGTTTGGAGCGTGCCTCGCACACATTTAAATCAGCTGGCACGGCTAGAAGGTCATAGTCCATTAATCGTCGCCAATGATGATCAGTTTGTAGAGCTGTACCACCATGTTATGGCCAAACCGCCTTATGTGCCGCGAGCCATGCTGGATGTCATGGCTCAGGCGAGAATCAATAATCAGTCCTTGGAAAAACGCATACTGGGTGCTATCAGTGCGGATGCGCTGGAATCGCATGTCCGTGGACTAGATACTCCCACGCTCATCGTCTGGGGTGCTGAAGATCATATACTCGAACCGGAGAGTGGTGAAGTTCTTGTGCATTTGATGCCTCATGCTCGCCTCCTGACCATGTCGGGGATAGGACATGTCCCCATGTTGGAGGACCCGGCACAAACGGCCAAGGACTATCTGGCCTTTCGCGCCACGTTGTAGATTTGCCCAGGTTAACGAGGTCGCCTATTAACCCCAAGGATGTGGATTTTATGATGCAGCCTAGTGAACATTTTCGAACCTGTCATTTGTGTGAAGCTATGTGCGGTGTGGTTATCACGCATCAGGATGGCAGCGTTTTGACGGTCAAGGGTGACAAACAGGACCCCTTTTCACGTGGCCATGTTTGCCCCAAAGCGGTAGCGTTGAAAGATCTGCAGGAAGATCCAGATCGGTTGCGCGGACCGGTGCGCCGTACAGCCACGGGATGGGAACCCATCAGTTGGGATGAGGCCTTTGATCTGGTGACCCGTTCACTATTGGCAATTCGCAAGCAGTATGGTGGAAACGCGATAGGTATCTATGCGGGCAATCCCACCGTGCATAATACCAGTGCATTGATGTTCATGGCGCCTTTTATTCATGCTTTAGGTGCTCGCCAACGTTTTTCAGCGACATCCATCGATCAGTTGCCAGCCATGTTGGCCGCACTGAAGATGATGGGACATCAGATGTTATTGGCGATTCCTGATCTTGATCGTACCGATTATTTTCTATGTATTGGGGGTAACCCGGCGGCATCCAATGGTAGCTTGCTGAGTGCCGGTAACATCATGGGTCGCTTGCGCAGCATGCAGCAACGTGGTGGCAAGTTGGTTGTTGTTGACCCACGGCGTACCGAAACGGCAGAGAAGGCTGATCGTCATGTGCCTATTCGTCCAGGTCGTGATGCGTTGATGCTGGCAGCTATGCTGCAAACCATATTTGCTCACGGTTGGGAGCGGCCTGGACGCTTACTCAATATGCTTAACGGTTGGGATGAGCTTAAGGCGGCTGTGGCTGAGTTTACTCCGGAAAAAGTAACAATGCTGACAGGCATCCCAGCACAAGTTATTTTCGAGTTGGCGCATGAATTCAGTCATGCGCCCCATGCAGTAGCTTACGGGCGGGTAGGCGCCTGCACGCAGAGTCTGGGTGGGGTCACGTTATGGTTGATACAAGCCCTTAATATAGTGACCGGTAACCTGGACAGGGAAGGGGGGGCCATGTTCACCCACCCAGCTATCGATCTGGTCGGTATGGGTATAGAGCCCGGTGGGTTTGCCCGCTTTCACTCACGCGTCAAGGGACTGCCTGAGTTTGGTGGTGAATTTCCGGTAACTACCCTGGCCGACGAGATACTGACACCGGGGGACGGGCAAATTCGTGCTCTGGTGACTCATGCGGGCAATCCGGTGCTTTCTGCACCGGGAGGAGTCCGTATGGATGAAGCGCTGGCTTCGTTGGATTTTATGGTATCCATGGATATTTATATCAACGAGACCACAAGGCACGCCCATGTCATTTTGCCACCATCGGGTCCCTTGGAACATGGGCATTTTGATCTGATATTTAACATGCTGGCGGTACGCAATGTCGTTCGATACAGCCCGCCGATGTTGCCCTTGCCAGCGGGTCAAAAGCATGACTGGCAAATTCTTTTTGAATTGATCGTCCGTTTAGGTGGTCAGACGCGCAGTCAGCGTCTCAGGTTGCGTGCCCTGCAGCGAGTGATCGAACGACTCGGTATGGAAGGCGTGCTGGATCTGATGTTGCGCGCCGGACCTTACGGTACCCGGGTGAAGGCGCTAACAGCTTTGCAGGATTTTCTGGCTGGGCGTGCTCTTGCAGAGCAAGCGGAGTCGTTGCTAAAAAACAAGGCTCCTGGTTTTTGGCGGGGCTTACGCAGTTCCAGCCTGATGTCATCCAAGCAGCAGGGGCTAAGTATGGCAAGACTGCGTCAGGCACCTCACGGTCTGGATCTGGGGCCTCTGATGCCTGCTTTTCCTGAGCGTTTGCAAACACGGAGCGGGTGTATTGAATTAGCCCCTGAGATTTACCTGCAAGATATGCAGCGTGTCAGGCAAATGCTGGACACGGTAGAGCCGCGTTCGCTGGTGATGATAGGTCGCCGGCATCTGCGTAGCAATAATTCCTGGATGCATAATTCGTATCGCCTGGTCAAAGGTCCGGATCGTTGTACCTTGATGATACATCCGGAGGATGCTGCTCATTATGGACTGGGCGAGGGGCAAATGGTCAGGGTGAGCACGGTGACAGGTCAGGTTGAGTTACCTGCAGAAATCAGCGATGCCATGATGCCAGGAGTGGTATCCATGCCGCATGGTTTTGGGCATCACCGTTTGGGGGTGCAACTACAGGTAGCTGCGGCGCATGCCGGAGTTAGCATCAATGATGTTATTGATGCCAACTCGGTCGATACATTAAGCGGTGTTGCTGTGTTGAATGGCGTACCTGTGGAGATTATGGCCTTAAACTGAGTGCCATGGGATTGGGTAAATGCCGGGCGATGTCGAGCATGAGCTGGTTTAATTCGGCATGACTGTCAGCGCTCAAGGTGATGTGACCAAGTTTGCGCCCTGGTCGCGGACTTTTGCCATAAAGGTGAAGGTGTGCGCCAGGAATGCTTAGAATGTCGGCTCGCTCGGGGATCTGGCCGATAAGGTTGATCATGGCGGTGGGACGCGGGCAGCTGGTTGCTCCCAAAGGAAGTCCGAGCACGGCACGGACATGGTTCTCAAACTGGGAGCACAAGGCGCCTTCGATACTCCAGTGACCGCTGTTATGCACGCGAGGTGCCATTTCATTAGCCAGCAGTCCGTTATCTGTTTCGAAGAGCTCAAGTGTCAGCACACCGACATGGTTAAGCCGGGTGAGTAAGCTATCAATATAGCGATTAGCGGTTTGCTGTGTGGAGAGCGTCACTTCAGGAGCGGGGGTCAATGAGTGGCTCAGTATCCCCTTTAGATGGATATTTTCTGTCAGGGGGTAGGTGGCCGTATTGCCTTGCTGATCGCGTACAGCAATGATGGACATTTCGCGACGAAAGGCGATGAATTGTTCCGCAATCAGCGGGCTACTGGTTCCCAGGTGTTGCCATGCATCCATCAAGTCGCCTGTTGAGCGCAGTATAAATTGTCCCTTTCCATCATAGCCCTGGGTCGTTGTCTTCAAGACCAGAGGCAATCCCAGAGCACTTGTCGCTGTCTTAAGTTCGGCCAAACTGTTCACCGCAAGCCAAGTGGCGGTCGGTATGCTGAGCTCGGCAAACAGGGATTTTTCATAGAGTCGATTTTGGGTTAGCCGCAATGATTCCAGCCCCGGATACACGGGTTTGTGCCGGGCTATCCTTTCCACCAGCCCAACATCAATATTTTCAAATTCATAGGTAAAGACATCGGCTGAGTCCAGAAAGGCATGCACGGCTTCAGGGCTGTGTTTCTGGTCTCCCAGAATAGGTCCCAATAAGGCCGCAGGACATTCGGCGCCAGAAGGTTCATAGAAGCTGCAAGACAGGCCCAGAGGAGCGGCTGCCAATCCCAGCATACGGCCGAGCTGGCCTCCTCCAAACACACCTAGATGATGACGAGGGCTCATGCGGTGGACCCTGGTACGGGGTTGTCAAGAACGCGTTGGGTTTGTTGCTGACGAAAAAGATCTAGCCGTTCTGCCAGGGCACTATCCTGCAGAGCCAGTATGGCAGCAGCTAACAGGGCTGCATTGATGGCGCCTGAACGTCCAATAGCCAAGGTGCCCACAGGGATGCCCGCGGGCATCTGTACGATGGACAACAGGGAGTCCTGACCTTTGAGTATGGCTGATTCGACAGGTACGCCAAGCACAGGCAGAGGTGTCCATGCAGCGCACATGCCTGGTAGATGGGCAGCGCCACCTGCACCGGCGATAATGACCTGCAATCCGCGCTGTTTAGCACTACGTGCGTATTCGGCCAGCCGGTCAGGGGTACGGTGAGCCGACACGACCTCGGCTGCGAAAGCCACGTCGAGGTCGCGCAAGGTAGAGGCTGCGTGTTGCATGGTTGACCAATCAGACTGAGATCCCATGATCAAGCCTACCTTGACCACTTCTGATGCGCTCATACATATCCCATTTGGCTGGAAAACCGCCTATTGTCGGCAATTTGATACGGGAGTCAAATTTTAAAAGTAACGCATTCTGACAAGGGGGCACGCCCAACACGAGTACGGTTGGCCGCAACGGCCTTATCCTCATAGCCAAATGATAGCCCTAGCAAAATTCCGGTATCCTGTGACAGGCCAAATACATCGCGTACCTCATCAGGATAATAACGCATGGATCCCTGAGCGCAGCATCCTATGCCATAGGAGGTCATCAGCAGCATCAGGGTTTGTACATACATGCCTACATCCAGAGCCACGGTGACGCCAAAATGGCGCGGCATACCTATAAAAGCGATATGAGGCGCGTCAAACATTTCAAAGTTGCGCAAGGTGGCGCGCATACGACCTTCACGGTCATCGCGGGCTATGCCCATTTCTCCGTAGAGTTTGGCGGCACAATCTACTTGGCGCTGACGGTAAATGCCGGAGAAGTCTGGCAGGAAGTCGTAATCAGGCTTGATAGGTTGCATGTTGCTGGCTTTATCCATCATGCGCTGGCGCAACTCATTTCTACATTCGCCAGAGGCTACATAAACCAGCCAGGGCTGTACATTGCAGTTGGAAGGGGCCCATTGCGCTTGGGAAAAAATGCTGTGCAGGACATCCTCGGGTACCTGCTGTGGAAGAAATCCCCGTATAGAGCGGCGTTGTTCCAGAGCATCCAGCAGTGTCATAGCGTTTGCAGCAGGCATGGTAGTCCCCTCATAATGTGACAGTGTCATCGTGTAGGGCACACGTTAAAAGAAAATGACCTACTTTCACAACAGGTTCGGTTGAGCATGCGTATACATATTTTAGGTATTTGTGGAACCTTCATGGGGTCTTTGGCCTTGCTTGCACGAGACTTAGGACATGATGTCACCGGATCGGATACGGCGGTGTATCCCCCCATGAGTACACAACTGCAGGCAGCGGGTATCACCTTGTGTGAAGGCTATGCAGCTTCGCACCTGCAGCCGCATCCTGATCTTGTGATTATTGGTAATGCCCTTAGTCGTGGTAATGCGGCGGTTGAGTATGTGCTGAATGCAGAAATTCCCTACACCTCAGGGCCTGCCTGGCTGGCATCAGAGGTATTGCGTGGTAGGCATGTGGTGGCCGTTGCCGGAACGCATGGTAAGACCACAACGAGCACCATGCTGGCCTGGATACTTGAACAGGCTGGTTTGCAG
>JABEVH010000075.1 GCA_013043915.1 Pseudomonadales bacterium | reverse complement strand
GTATTTCGTCGAACACGGCATCGATCCAAAGCCCGGTATAGCACGCTGGCAACACCGCCTGACCCCCATACAGAAACGTTTAGGGGATGGCTGTCATCTTAACCGAGACCCGATGAAACTCATTCAACAAGCAGGTTTTCGTTTAGAGCGCCACGAACAGACACGCGTGCATGATCTCCCTCGCCTAGGCCACTTTATGAGCCTAGGCACGGCTCTAAAACCTGCCTAAAGAGGCTGGATTCCGGACAATAACCACGGACGACCACTGCCTGGATTGCGCACAAAATGCCAGAGCTCATCAACCTGTTCAGGATGCTGCCCTTCTTCCATCACCGTGCCTTGATAACGCACACTGACCAGCCCATCTTGCTGATCAACCACTTCTGAACGTATCGCAACCACCTGGGTAATCCCACCCATGTTCGGCATCAGATCACGAGCCAACGCAGCTGTACAATACTGACGCAAGGCTGCTTCATCCTTGCGTGAATTGATCGACTGCAGTTCGCGAAAAATACCCTCAGCATCTTCTGTCCACCCTCCTCCAGCAAACGCAGAACCACCACCGACTGACTGATTGGGCCACGAAGACTGCCGTGATGAATCAGCCCATACCTGCCGGGGTGATACGGTAGGAGTCCGTCGCCGCGTCAGAAAATATATTCCACCGCCGACGATGAGCAGCAATAACAACAGGGACCCCATACCACCGCCACCGCCCATCATGCCGCCACCATAACCGTACCCACCGTGGCTACCGAACATATAACCTAGCAACCCACCCGCCGTAGCAGCTCCCGCCACCGCACCCCAACCCGGGCGATAACGGGCAGCCCCAGTCATGGCCCCGGGAGCCGCGTATCCTGGCGCTGAATAAGCTCCACTACGCACACGCTGAGCAACATCATCACGTTGCATGCCTACCGCCCCTCCCCCCCCCAAACGCGATGAGTTTGATGATCCGTAAGACCCGCCATAGGACGAGCTGTGCGAAAACCCATGTGACGAGTACCCTCCCAGTCGGGCCTCAGCCCAAGGACTCACTAACATGCTAAGTGTTAAAAAGACAACCAGGCTTGCAGACTTAAATTTAAACATGCTCAGGTAGATCCCTGTTGAAAGTTATCTAAGACATGGGGGCCAGAAACGGTATATGCAACTCGACACCCCTACGCAGCTGTGTTATCGTGATCATCTTACCTGCCGATGCGATAATACGCCATGTCACGAGCCCTCCTCCTACTTGCCCTGATCTTGTTGGAGACCCTTTCATGGGGTGTTTATGCTGAAGATTTTCATATTGTATTTATTCGTCATGCAGAAAAACCCGCTTTGGGGCGCGGGCAACTGAATTGCCAAGGGCTACAACGCGCGCTAGCACTTCCTCCTGTGCTACTTAAACAGCGAGGACAGCCCACGCAGATGATGGCACCTAACCCTGGTATATACAAAAAAGATCATGGTGTAGCCTATGCCTATATTCGCCCCCTAGCCACGCTGGAGCCGTCAGCCATCCGCTTTGGCCTGCCTATAGACACTCATCTAGGTTATGCCGACAGTCAGGCTCTAGCCCAGCAATTAAACAACTCTCCCGATCTATCAGTCATCTGGGTTGCTTGGGAGCATCATTTGCTGGTGGATACTGAACGGGAACTTATGGCTATGTGGAAACAGCCCATCAACATTGCTGACTGGCCAGATCTGGAGTTTGATCGCATCGATATCATCGATGTGCAGCGCAATTTGACAGGGATACATGTGAGTTACCATCAAGAACATGAGCATTTGAACAACCTCCCTACCACCTGCCCTTAGCGCTTATGCTATACCGTTGTTGTTCCGCATCCATTAGAATGGCCGCTTTTAAGGAATATCGTCGCCATGACTGAACTCTTATTACCTGCCGGCAATCTGGAAAAGTTGTCAGCTGCCTATGATTTTGGCGCTGACGCCGCCTATGCTGGGCTGCCACGCTATTCGCTGCGGGCACGCAACAATGAATTTCGCATGGATCAGATCGAGCAAGGCATTGCCATGGCTCATGCGCGCGGCAAACAATTTTATGTTACCTGCAATATCCTCCCCCATAACGACAAAATTCGATCCTTTATTCGTCAGTTAGAACCCGTGGTCGCCATGAACCCGGACGCCTTTATCATGGCTGATCCTGGGTTAATTATGATGGCACGTGAAGCTTGGCCAGACTTGGCTATCCATCTTTCTGTACAGGCAAACACCCTCAATCATGCTGCCGTTCGATTCTGGGAAAAGGTAGGTGTTCGTCGTATCATACTTTCACGCGAGCTCTCACTCGATGAAATCAAGGATATACGCCAAACCTGTCCGGACATGGAACTGGAAGTTTTTGTGCATGGTGCGCTATGTATTGCCTACTCTGGCCGTTGCTTGCTTTCAGGTTATTTCAATCGACGCGACCCTAATCAGGGAACTTGTACCAATGCCTGCCGTTGGGATTACAAAGTTCATGCCGCCGATGAAGATGAACATGGTGACGTTAATGCCCTAAAAGGCTTTGATTTTCATCAGGAGCTTAAAAACGCAGAATCCAGTGCCATTGGCATCTCCAGACACCCTGCGGCTGATCGAATTTATCTGATTGAAGAAAGTCAGCGTCCTGGCGAGCTCATGCCCATCGAAGAAGATGAACATGGCACCTATATCATGAATTCCCGTGACTTGCGCGCTATCGAGCATGTACACAAGCTGGTACAAATAGGTGTAAATTCACTCAAGGTAGAAGGGCGCACCAAATCCTTATACTACGTGGTCCGTACGGCCCAAGCATATCGTCAGGCTATCGATGATGCCACGGCTGGACGCGAATTTGATCCCAGCCTGCTAACTGCTTTGCAGGGGCTAGCTAACCGCGGTTACACCAGTGGCTTTCTAGAACGTCACCCGAGCCAAGCTATGCAAAACTATGAGCAAGGTAACTCACAGACGGGACATAGCCAATATGTAGGCCAAGTATTAAGCATTGAAAATGATTGGGCCCTTGTTGATGTCAAAAACCATTTTGCCGTAAATGACACGCTTGAAATTATTCACCCCAGTGGCAATGAAGTGATTGAATTACATCAGATGCAAACGCAGGAAGGGGTCCCTATGAGTATCGCTCCTGGTAATGGAATACGTGTACGCATCCCTCTTTCAGCTAGATTTCATGGTGCCCTGATTGCCCGTCGTCTAGCTGTAACGGTTTCGCCATAGCACCTTCACCATTTAGAAGCTGGACTGCCATCTGATACATGCATGCTGAAACCTCATTCATCACCAATCAGCGAGGTTATCAGCATGCAAACCAATCAAGTCATTCTATCAGGGTATGTTGGCAATGCGCCTGAAGCGCGGGTCACAGCCCGTAGCCAAACACCTACCACCCGAATTGCTTTGGGACAGAACGAAATCTTCTGGAAAGACAATGAACGCCAGGAACGCACGCACTGGCACTATATTGTCTGCTATGGCCGATTAGCGGAAGTTGTGCTTGAGCATGTGGAAAAAGGAGCTGGGTTGGTAGTAACCGGCCGCCTTTCTACACGGCCTTGGCATGACAAAGATTCTACCCGAGAGCTCATGGTCACCGAAATCATTGCCAGCAGTATTGAAATCACACGCTGGCCAAAAAACAAACAGCTGCCAGCCGATCCCTCCATGCACGAAGCCAGCCCGGTCAGCGAACTGGAACACCCCATTCCCTTTTAAGGGATCATCTCCACTGCGCCTCTATTGTATTGCGGCCACGTGCCTTCGCCACATAAAGCAAGGCATCTGTGGCTGCATACAACTCCTCAGGCGTTACCACCCCGGCTGTAGCCGAGAGATGTAATACACCTATGCTAACGGTGACACATCCTAAAGGGCTCCCGATATGTTCAAATCCAGCATCTTGTATAGACTGCCGTAATTGATCAACAAAGTCGCGAGCCTTTATCCCATGATCAATCTCGAGCAACAAACCAAATTCCTCACCGCCTAGACGAAATAAGCGATCTGTCGCTCGACGTAACTGGCCACCCATAATACGAGTCAGGTTCATCAAAATTTCATCGCCACGCTGATGACCATACCTGTCGTTAGCACCACCATGCCATTGACTCTTCATATTACCAGCAGGATCAAGAACATAGATATCAAGATTATCGCGCACATCGGTGACAACTTCTAAATACCTGTAACCTGGCTGAACCGATAAGACAACAACTCGTACGTGCCACCAAACCACGGCTGGTTGCCAAAATACTTGCTTAAAAAATTGATGTTGATGGGGGCTAAGAGCTCTCTCTGCATCCTGTAGTGTTGCTCGTTCGGTAGTATCCCTCCAGATACTTTCCTGATCCGGCCAAAAAGTATAAGGCCCGTGGGCCTGCGGCAACAAAATACTGGCTTGAGACCATGCACATAGCCACCCTAACACGCCTACCCATAGATACCTTCCTCTCAAACCTTATCTCCAAAACCTAAACATGATCTACTACCATATCACGACATGCCATGACTAAACCTCCCCATGAATTGGGGTCTATCGAAGATCCTGTAAAGATGAAAAGCAAGGGGATTCTCGCGAATATTGGTTGAGGGCAAAAAAAACCCGCACTAAGCGGGTCGTTGGGAAATATCAGTTAAATACTTATTGCGCTGCTGGCTGTGCAGGCTTGGCTGTAGCTGCTTTCTCTTTACCCTTGCCCATATCTTGTGCCTTGTTATTGGCCTGTGCCTTTTCTTTGCCTACCCGTTTAGCCACACGATGATGGCGGTGCAG
>JABEVH010000074.1 GCA_013043915.1 Pseudomonadales bacterium | reverse complement strand
GAATAATGGTAACCGCAAACACGGTTGCGTCCAGCGCTTTTGGCCTGGTAAAGGGCATCATCAGCGCGCAGGATCAATTGTTCGGGTCCTGCGCTCATGACGGGGATCATGCTGGCAACCCCCAAGCTGGCAGTGACCTTTTGCAAGGAGGAGGCCGCATGAGGTAGTGCCAGAGCTGCTAGGGTATGAACAAGCTGCTGGGCGATCTCTTCGGCGTCATCCTGGCGAATGCCAGGAAGCATTAACACAAACTCTTCGCCACCGTAGCGAGCAGCAAGATCACCCGGGCGGCGGGAAAATTTGGACAGCGTTCTTGCTATCTGCCGTAAGCATTCATCACCTTGTTGATGGCCGTAGTGGTCGTTGTATTTTTTGAAATTATCAACATCCAGCATGATGAGCGATAACGGTGTTTCTGCGCGTTGCTGCCGGTTCCATTCCTGTTCCAGGGCTGCATCAAAACTGCGACGGTTGGCGATATGGGTCAGGCCGTCGGTAGATGTCAATATCTCCAGCTGCAGACGGGAATCCTCCAGGGATTTATGTTCCAGGTTTAAGAGGCGAGACTGCAGGTAGTTTTGGCGCAGGGATAGTTCCATCAGATAAGTGCCGGGCAGAGCAAAGAGTAGACCTAGCACAAAAACAAAGGTTTGTATGGTGGCCAGTTCGATATTGGCATGAATCCTGGCTAAATGCATAGCTAGGCATAGTGACATGATCACGGCAGTAACTTTTCCCCAGAAAAATTGTAACCGCGATACGACGAAGGCGACTATGAGGACAAGGATACTACCTTCAGCGTAGTAGTCGCTCAGTGGAGACTGATGGCGTTCAGAGATGAGTAATACCGTGATGAAACATACCGTGGCATTCAGGGTGATTAGGAGCTGTTGATAACGCAAGGACTGCTCAATGTTGGAATAAGCCAAACTGGTCATAAGCAAAACAGAAGCGACTATCCTGATTTTCCAGGTCGCTGCAGCAATGCCTGGGGTCAATATATAGTCCCAAGGCGCCGTGGCTACCAAAGCGATAAGCCCTAGCAATCCGGCCAGTTGTATGTGGGCATGGTAGCGACGAGCATAAACTTCCTGAAAGCCTAGTTCTAAGTTGGGCGGGAATGTCAAACTACGCCCATTTTTACTGTCCAGGGTTTTATGAAGATCCCGTAACTGTTGCGAACGTTCTAGGGAGTTCATGAGCGGAATTCTCCGGTGGCGACTACTCGATTACGGCCGCTGCGCTTGGCGCGGTACAGGGCTTGGTCAGCTTGAGCGTAAAGATCTTCCTGGCGATTTGTGGTATGAGGGATCATGCTGGCTACACCGATACTGACAGTGACGGATCCATGGCTGGAATGACTGTGTGGGATGGACAGGGCAACAATTTCATTGCGTATAGATTCGGCAATGGCCAAGGCATCGCTTTCTTGCGTACCCGTCAGGATAACGGCAAATTCCTCACCGCCATAACGCGCTGCCAAGTCACCAGGTCGCCGAGCAAAGGGGCGCAGGGTGCTGGCAATATCCCGGAGGCAGGCATCACCAGCAAGATGGCCATAGGTGTCATTATATTGTTTGAAATTATCGACATCTATCATGAGCAGGGATATGGATTCGTTTTTACGCAAGGCGCGAGTCCACTCGGTGCTGAGAGAACTGTCCAGTGCCCGGCGATTGGCAATCATGGTCAGCCCATCGACAGCAGTCAGGTACTGTAGCCTGAGGTTGGTTTCCTCCAGGCCGCGGTTGTCCAGATCCAGCAGCCGCATCTGCAGGTAGTGCTGGCGCAGGGAGCGATCAATGAGAAAGTTGCCAGTCAAAACGAAAATCATGCCAAAGATCAAGATAAATTCGCGGGAGAGTAGCGCAAGCTGATCACTATGATCTATCACCAGAATAAAAGCATTGCTCATGCCTGCCATGATGGATGCACTGAGTAGTCCATACCAGAATTGCTGGCGGGACAACACAAAGACCACCAGCATGACCAGCAGAATGCCGCCTTCATAGTAATAACGTATAGGAGGCAAGGCCATGCCGGCAAAAATGAGGATGCCCAGAGCTCCTGCCTGGGCATCAAGCAGAATCAGCCATTGCAGCCATGGGCGGCTACGGGGGCGGCGTGCCAGCATAAACAGGATCAGCATGGGGATACAAAGAGCTAAACGTATGATCCACATGCTGGAATAGCGGTCACGCATCCAGAGCCAGTCACCTATACCGCAGGCGATTACGGCTACTAGGCCTAACAGCATGGCTAGAATGACATGCGGCTGATAGCGCTTGGCATAATCTTCCTGATACTCGCTTTCTAGGGGGTCAGGAAAGCGTAATCGCCACCCACGGCCATCAAGTTGCTCACGCAACTGATCCATGACCGCAGGAGAAAGATGGTTAGGCATAGTAAAGGGGTTCCAGGCTAGGTGCGCATAGAAAACAGCATAGCTCAGGTTCTAAGTACATACATCCCTTGCTCTTGCATGGACAGTCAGGGTGCATTTGGCGTACTATATGCCCATCAATGACAACGCTATTCAGGAAGCGAGACGGACAAGTTCCTTCTCGCTTTTTTGTGAACGCGCGTTTTGCGAGTATCGCTTCAGGAGGTCGTTTTGAGTAAACCCGCCATTCTAGTCCTGGAAGATGGCAGTATCTTTCGTGGAATTTCCCTGGGAGCTGATGGAATCAGCTGTGGAGAAGTGGTCTTTAACACAGCGATGACTGGCTATCAGGAAATCCTGACAGATCCTTCCTACTGCCAGCAAATGGTGACTCTGACCTATCCTCACATCGGTAATACCGGTATCAATGCAGAGGATGCCGAGTCTGACCGGGTATGGGCAGCTGGTCTTATCATTCGTGACAGTAGTCAGACGGTGAGTAACTGGCGATCAACCATGAGCTTGCCTGATTATTTGGTGCAAAATAAAGTTCAGGCTATTGCTGATATAGATACGCGGCGACTTACCCGGCTCTTGCGTGAGCATGGTGCACAGAACGGCTGTATCATGGCGGGTGCTGAAGTAGATGCTGAGGTTGCGTTGTCGCGAGCCCGTGCTTTTCCCGGGCTTAAGGGCATGGATCTCGCCAAGGAAGTGACGACTTCAAGGGCATATGCGTGGTCACAGGGGAGTTGGGAATTGGGGCGTGGCTACAGGCCTGTAGCAGTTTCTAAGTGTCGGGTGGTTGCTTATGATTTTGGTGTCAAGCAGAATATTTTAAGATTACTGGCTGATCGCGGCTGTGAAATTACCGTGGTTCCGGCGCAAACCTCGGCAGCTGAAGTTTTGGCCATGAATCCTCAGGGCATATTTCTATCCAACGGACCTGGTGATCCTGAGCCTTGCAGTTACGCTATTGCAGCCATCCGTGAGTTTTTGCAAACAGATATTCCCTTATTCGGGATATGTCTGGGGCATCAGTTACTGGCTTTGGCCTCCGGAGCTAAAACAGTCAAGATGAAGTTTGGTCATCATGGAGCCAATCATCCGGTCCAGGATTTGGCGACATCCCGGGTGCTGATTACTAGCCAGAATCATGGTTTTGCAGTGGAGGAGAGCAGTATGCCAACCACTTTGGTGGCAACGCACAAGTCCCTGTTCGACGGTTCCCTGCAAGGGATTCGACGTACAGATCGGCCAGCCTTCAGCTTCCAGGGACATCCTGAAGCCAGCCCTGGTCCTCATGAAGCAGCCACGCTGTTTGATCAATTCATTGCGCTCATGCAGGCGCGCAGCTGAGAACTCTAAATGCCAAAACGTGAAGACATAAGCAGCATATTGATCATTGGTGCCGGCCCGATTGTAATCGGCCAGGCATGTGAGTTTGATTACTCAGGAGCTCAGGCTTGCAAGGCACTGCGCGAGGAAGGTTACCGCGTTATCCTGGTCAATTCCAATCCGGCGACGATCATGACGGATCCAGCTATGGCGGATTCTACCTACATTGAGCCGATCAACTGGCAGACGGTGGCTCGCATCCTGGAGAAGGAACGTCCCCAGGCTGTTTTACCCACCATGGGGGGGCAAACGGCGCTGAACTGTGCTCTGGATCTTGATCGTCATGGGATACTTGCCAAGTTTGGTGTGGAGTTGATAGGTGCTTCCAAGGAAGCTATTCGTATGGCTGAAGATCGGGAGCTATTTGATCAGGCTATGCGTCGTATAGGTCTGGCCTGCCCGCGATCAGGTATTGCTCATACGATGGAAGAGGCTGCGGTTATTCTGGAGCAAGTTGGTTTCCCCTGCATTATTCGTCCGTCCTTTACGCTTGGGGGGTCAGGGGGGGGGATAGCCTATAACCGTGAGGAGTTCGTTGATATTTGCGAACGCGGTTTCGAGATGTCACCGGTTCGTCAGCTACTCATCGATGAGTCGCTGATCGGCTGGAAAGAATATGAAATGGAAGTGGTGCGTGATCGTAATGACAACTGCATTATAGTTTGCGCTATTGAGAACTTTGATCCCATGGGTGTGCATACCGGTGATTCGATTACCGTGGCTCCGGCACAAACCCTGACGGACAAGGAATACCAGATCATGCGCGATGCATCTATCGCGGTATTGCGTGAAATTGGTGTTGAGACCGGTGGCTCCAATGTGCAGTTCGGAATCAATCCTGATGATGGTCGCATGGTCGTTATCGAGATGAATCCGCGCGTATCGCGTTCATCCGCGCTTGCATCCAAGGCAACGGGCTTTCCTATTGCCAAGGTCGCTGCCAAGTTGGCCGTAGGTTATACCCTGGATGAGTTACGCAATGATATTACCGGGGGTATGACGCCTGCTTCATTCGAGCCATCCATTGATTATGTCGTTACCAAGATTCCGCGTTTTAATTTTGAAAAATTTCCCCAGGCTGCACCTACGCTGACCACGCAAATGAAGTCGGTGGGTGAGGTCATGGCGATAGGTCGCACCTTTCAGGAATCGCTTCACAAGGCTTTGCGTGGGCTAGAGGTGGGCTCGGATGGATTTAACCCGCGCCTGAGTGCAGATCAGGATGAGATACTCTCCAGATTACGCAATGAACTGCATACGCCTGGCCCGGAACGCATTTGGTACATCGGTGATGCATTCCGCTTAGGTATGGGGCTGGAAGAAGTCTTTGAATTGACACGTATTGATCGCTGGTTCCTGGTTCAGATCGCTGACTTGATCAAGACCGAGGAACAGATACGCTTGGCGGGATTCGGAGGACTAGATCGTCAAACCCTGTGGGGCTTCAAACGTAAGGGCTTTGCGGACACGCGCATTGCCAGCCTGATCGGTGTCAGCGAGAAGGAAGTTCGCCGTCGTCGTACTGATTTGGGTGTGCATCCTGTTTATAAGCGGGTGGATACCTGTGCAGCGGAGTTCGCTTCGACGACGGCCTATATGTACTCCACCTACGAAGAAACTTGCGAAGCAGAGCCAAGTTCACGTCGCAAGATCATGGTATTGGGTGGAGGCCCCAATCGTATTGGCCAAGGTATCGAATTTGATTATTGCTGTGTTCATGCTGCGTTGGCCATGCATGAAGACGGTTTTGAAACCATCATGGTCAACTGTAACCCCGAAACGGTTTCCACCGATTATGACACCTCGGACCGCCTGTATTTTGAGCCGGTAACGCTAGAGGATGTGCTGGAAATCGTGCGTATTGAAAAACCGGAAGGCGTGATCGTTCAATACGGTGGACAAACACCTTTGAAATTGGCGAAATTTCTGGAGGCAGCAGGGGTGCCCATTATTGGGACTAGCCCGGATGCGATAGATCGAGCAGAAGACCGTGAACGGTTTCAGCAGATGGTAGATCGTTTGAATTTGCGACAACCGCCTAATCGAGTAGCTCGTTCCATGGAAGAAGGGGTGCGTTTGGCCGTCGAGGTTGGCTACCCTCTGGTGGTGCGCCCCTCTTATGTGCTGGGTGGGCGTGCTATGGAAATTGTACATAACGAGGAAGAGCTGCGTACTTACTTAAGGGTTGCCGTGCAGGCATCGAATGAATGCCCGGTCTTGCTCGATCGTTTTCTGGACGATGCCACTGAAGTGGATGTGGATTGCGTAAGTGATGGTAAAGATGTGGTCATAGGCGGCATCATGCAGCACATCGAACAGGCGGGTATACACTCAGGCGACTCGGCCTGTTCCTTGCCAACCTATTCCCTGTCGGCGAGTGTGCTTGATGTTATGCGCACTCAGAGCGTGGCGATGGCACGTGAGTTAGGCGTTATTGGCTTGATGAATGTGCAGTTTGCCGTGAAGGGTGATGATGTTTATGTGCTGGAAGTCAATCCGCGGGCATCACGAACGGTCCCGTTTGTGTCCAAGTGCATAGGGGTTTCTCTGGCTAAGGTTGCTGCTCGTTGCATGGCAGGGCGCAGTCTGGAATCGCAACAATTTATGCGCGAAATCATCCCTCCCTACTTTTGTGTCAAGGAAGCGGTGTTCCCGTTTGCCAAGTTTCCCGGGGTTGATCCTATTCTTGGGCCGGAGATGAAGTCCACGGGCGAGGTCATGGGAGTGGGGGCTACGTTTGCCGAAGCTTTTCACAAGGCAGTACTAGGTTCTAATGAGAAGTTACCGGAGGGGGGGCGAGCTTTTCTGTCGGTGCGCGATTCAGATAAAGTGCATTTGCCAGAAATTGGCCATGCATTGACCAGTCTTGGTTTTGATCTCGTAGCAACACGCGGTACGCAAAGAGACCTGGAAGCTGCCGGCATCAAGTGTGGCCGTGTTAATAAGGTCACGGAAGGCAGGCCACATATAGTCGATATGTTGAAAAATGGTGAAATCAGCCTGATTATCAATACGACCGAAGGTAAGCAGGCGACACAGGATTCTTTCTCAATTCGACGTTCTGCCCTGCAGGCCAAGGTATATTATACGACGACGATTAGTGGTGCTCGTGCCGTGTGCCAAGCTATTCAGGTAGATGCGGTAGCTCAGGTTCGTCGTTTGCAGGATTTGCATAAGGAGTTGTTGTAATGCAGCGTTTTCCCATGACCAGTGAGGGAGCCCAGGCTCTTCGCGAGGAGCTGGATCGTCTCAAAATGACAGAGAGACCTCGTATCATTCAAGCCATTGCTGAAGCCAGAGCCCATGGCGACCTGAAGGAAAATGCTGAATACCATGCCGCACGGGAACAGCAGGGATTTACCGAGGGACGCATTCAGGATATTGAAAGCAAGCTCTCTAGTGCCCATATCATAGATGTAAAAGCTATGCCGGTGGGTAATAAGGTTATTTTTGGTGTTACGGTGGATATTATCAACGTGGATACCGAAGAAGCTAAAACCTATCAGATCGTTGGTGATGATGAGGCTGACATCAAGCGCGGCAAGATTTCCGTGAATTCGCCCATGGCGAGAGCTCTTATTGGGAAAACAGTGGGTGATGTGGTATCGGTGCAAACCCCGGCGGGTGTGGTAGAGTATGAAATTGATGCCGTCAGGCACATCTGATAAGGAGAGATGAGGATGTTGAGATCCAGTAATCCGGTTTTGGGTCGACGCTTGGAGACTACAGGTGACGTGAGTAGCCGTAAGGCAACTTTACTCGGAACTTCTAACAAGGCAGCCATGTTGTTGGCTATGGTTGTGGCAACGGCAGGTATAAGCTGGCATCAGTTCTATCAGGATCCGACTTCTGCCATGGGCCTGACCTTGTTGGGAGGTATTGGAGGTCTGGTCGCTGTTCTAGTGCTCATTAATAAGCCACAGTGGGCAGGTATACTGGCTCCTGTCTATGCGTTGCTGGAAGGGCTGGTGGTGGGTTCAGTGTCGGCCATGTACGAACAGAAATATGGTGGGTTGGTCTTCAATGCCGTGGGCCTGACCTTTGCTACGATGGCGGTGATGTTGTTGGCCTACAGTACGGGTCTGTTGAGAGCTACGCCGGGCTTGGTGCGTGGTGTGGTGGTTGCAACGGCGGGTGTGGCTGTGTACTACATCATAGCCATGGTGTTGGGCATGTTTCATATAGAGGCTCCACTCATCGGTTCGAATTCACTTGCTGGCATAGGTTTTAGCTTCTTTGTAACAGGTTTGGCTGCATTTAATCTGATTATTGATTTTGCCCAGATCGAGGCATCGGTCAATGAAGGGCAGCCTGAGTACATGGAATGGTATGGCGCATTTGGTCTGGTGGTAACACTGATCTGGATGTATTTGGAGATGCTGCGATTACTATCAAAATTACGTAACTGAAAGAAGGTAGCTTGGAATGAACGCCCTGTAGATCAGGGCGTTTTTCTGACGGATCATTTTAGGCGCGGGTATGGCGCATGAGATTGGACAGGCGCGGATTAGGTTTTTCAGTGCGGCGTAGCAAGAGCAGTATTTTGCCGATACGCTGTACGGCAATAGCTCCGGTAGCTTGTACAATGGAGGCAATGGCAGCTTCGCGACTTTCACGGTCTTCGCCGTTGATGCGAACTTTAATCAATTCATGATCATCCAGGGCACGCTGGATTTCCTGCAACAGGGGTTCTGTGACCCCATGCGCACCCAAGAGCACCACGGGTTTGAGCTGATGGCCAATGCTACGGTAGTGTTTTTTATCGTCGGCAGAAAGGGTCATAAGTCGTTGCTCTGTTAATGTGCTGACATGTTAACTCAAGCGCCATAGCGGCGTCTTTGTTCAAACAGACAAATGGCAGCAGCAGCAGCTACATTTAGGGATTCAGTTCCTTCCACCATGGGTATATGAACACGCAAATTAGCCCATGCTTGCAATTTAGGGGCTACGCCTTGACCCTCGTTGCCAAATACCCAGGCCCAAGGCCCTTCCAAGTCAGCTTCATACAGAGATGTTGAATCTTCCAGAACGGTAACGGCCATGCGTCGGGGAAGCCAATCTTTCAGATCAGCACTGGTTTCATGCAAAGCCAGGTGAAAATGGGCTCCCATAGCCGCGCGCAGACAGCGGGGAGCGTAGGGGTCGGTCGTCCCCGGCAATAAATAAATTTCAGTTACGCCTGCCGCTGCGCAGGTACGTAGCAACGTACCTAAATTACCAGGATCTTGAATACGATCCATAATGGCAGCATGTTTGCTGGCGACCTGTCGGGGAGTAGGGCGGGCAGCGATGGCCAGTATGCCTTGCGGAGTGTTTAACTCACTCAATTGAGACATGCGAGCCTGACTTAGCCAGAGGCGAGGCACAGGGCACTGTAGTAGTAGGTCAGCTACTTCAGGATGCTGTGCAGCGGTTTCAGTCAAAATAAGTTGCCTGGGCATGTGGCCGCTATGTAACAGGGACTGGACGAGATGCGCCCCATCAAGCAAAATGCTTCCCGTGAGGCGACGTTCGCGGGCTTCATCCCGAAGTTGGCACAGGGCGCGAAAAATGGGATTACGCGCTGAACTTATAACGTCCATGAGCTAGATCCAGCTAAAACGCCGATTCTAGGTCATTCCCTGGTGTGTCTCCAGTCCCGGATTGAGTAACAGGTATTCATGGCCCGAAGCAAGAGCAGTCACGCTTGGTTGCGTGAGCATTTTGATGATCCTTATGTCAAACGAGCACAAAAAGAGGGTTACCGTGCCCGCGCTGTCTATAAGTTATTGGAAATTCAGGAAAAAGATCGTTTGATGCGTCCTGGTATGGTCATGTTGGACTTGGGGGCGGCGCCAGGGAGCTGGTCACAAATTGCAGCACGATTGGTGGGTGATCGAGGTGTTGTTATCGCTACCGATATTTTGCCTATGGACTCCCTGGCGGGTGTTCAGTTCCTGCAAGGGGATTTTAGGGAAGCGGAAGTTTTTGAGGCACTGCTCGACATGATAGCGGGAAGATCGGTTGATCTTGTAATCTCGGATATGGCCCCCAATATATCCGGTACGGCTGCTGTCGATCAGGCCAGATCCATGAATTTATGTGAATTAGCCCTGGAGATGGCGGTCAAAGTGCTCAAACCAGGAGGTAATTTTCTGGTTAAAGTCTTTCAGGGCGAAGGTAGTGATGTTTTTCGCAAGGATATGGCAAAGCATTTTAAAGACGTGAAGACCCGTAAACCGCAGGCTTCGCGTCCACGTTCCCGGGAGGTCTACATGTTGGGTTGCGGCTTTGAACCGCATTCCGTCATGGCGGGTGAACCGGAATACGGCTACGATGAGCCTTAAGTGGCATGGCATGATGAGGATAGGCCTTGAAAAACTGGTTTAAAACAGCGCTTTGGTGGGTGGCGATACTGGCTTTGGTGGCCTACGTCTATAGCAATCTGGGGCAACAGCCTGCGGTGCAGTCGCTGTCCTATTCCGATTTTGTCAGCGATGTGACGGCCGGGAAGGTGCGTAGCGTGGTGGTGGATGGATTGACCATCCATGGGCAGGAAACGGTTGATGGTAAAAATGTGCCGTTCACCTCGGTCCGCCCAGCCATGCAGGACAACAGCATCATGGATTTGCTCATCAAGCAGAAGGTTGATGTCAAGGGGGTCGCTCCAGAGCAGCAGTCCTGGTGGATGCAGCTGCTGGTAGCCAGTTTCCCGGTCATCATCATCGTAGCCTTGTTCATGTTGTTTATGCGTCAGATGCAGGGTGGTGCAGGTGGACGAGGTGGCCCCATGACCTTTGGCAAAAGCCGCGCTCGCTTACTTTCTGATGACCAGATTAAAACAACATTCAGTGATGTTGCTGGCTGTGATGAAGCCAAAGAAGATGTCAGGGAAGTTGTGGAATTTTTGCGTGATCCAGGCAAGTTTCAGAGGCTGGGTGGACGTATCCCGCGTGGCGCTTTGATGGTGGGGCCCCCAGGTACAGGTAAGACCCTGTTGGCTAAGGCTATTGCGGGCGAGGCCAAGGTTCCCTTTTTCTCGATCTCCGGCTCTGATTTTGTTGAAATGTTTGTCGGTGTCGGAGCTTCACGTGTCCGTGACATGTTTGAACAGGCCAAGAAGCAGGCACCCTGTATTATTTTCATTGATGAAATCGATGCCGTAGGGCGTCATCGCGGCGCCGGACTGGGTGGTGGGCATGATG
>JABEVH010000073.1 GCA_013043915.1 Pseudomonadales bacterium | reverse complement strand
TGGCTGTTCATGTGTTTTGTTCAGGCGTGGGCAAGTAGGTCTGGGATCTGGTTATTGCCTTAGACGCGGGCATCCATTGCTTCAATGTTGAGTCTTCGGCAGAACTTATACAGCTGGAATCCTTGGCAGCTGCACGTGGCTTATGTGCTCCTGTGTCCTTGCGCGTCAATCCTGATGTAGACGCCAAAACACATCCCTATATTGCTACGGGTCTAAAAGAGAATAAATTTGGTATCGACATGGATGAAGCCTATACACTTTACCAACGTGCTGCCGCCTCTCCTTCCTTGAAAATCATCGGCATTGATTGTCATATTGGTTCACAACTCACCGACCTTCAGCCCATGGTCGATGCGTTACAGCGTGTACTGGGCCTGGTGGATCGCCTCCATCTCATCGGCATAGACCTGGAGCACGTTGATATCGGCGGCGGACTAGGCGTGAGCTATCAGCCCGGTGACCACCCCCCCTCCCCGCTAGCTTATGCTCAGGCTCTTGAGCCCCTGATGCGGGGCCGCCCGTTAACCCTGTTGTGCGAACCTGGCCGTGCTCTGATAGCGGATGCCGGCACCTTGTTGACCCGTGTCATCCTGCTTAAATCCACGCCGGCGCGTAATTTTGCCGTTGTAGACGCAGCCATGAATGACCTCATCCGCCCGATGCTCTACCAAGCGTGGATGTCCATACAAGTTGCTGAGCCAGAACCTGATATTACTGAGGATAGCTATGATATTGTAGGACCCGTGTGCGAAACAGGTGATTTTCTGGGTAAAGAAAGGCGGCTTTGCCTGCGCTCAGGGTCATTGCTGGCCATCACGCAAGCTGGTGCGTATGGCTTCGTCATGAGTTCCAACTACAATACACGCCCACGAGCTGCTGAGATTATGGTCGATGGTGATCAGGCTTTTCTGATCAGGCGCCGCGAAACTCTGCAAGACCTGTTGGCCTTGGAATCTTTGTTGCCGGAGCATACCTGATGGGACTTGAGTTCAGCAAAATGCATGGATTAGGCAATGACTTCATGGTCGTCGACCTGATCAGTCAGCGCATGGACCTTAGCGCCGAATTGGTCAGAAAACTTGCTGACCCTCATTTTGGTATCGGCTTTGACCAGCTTTTAGTCGTTGAGGCCCCATCAAGGCCTGATGTAGATTTTCGTTACCGCATTTTTAACGCAGATGGCTCAGAAGTTGCTCAATGTGGCAACGGCGCACGCTGTTTCGGGCGTTTTGTGCGCGACCGCAAACTAACTCGCAAACATCTGCTGCGCGTTGAAACAGCCAGCGGCCTTATCGTTATCAGGGTACAGGAAGATAACCGTGTTACCGTGGATATGGGCCTGGCTCGCCTTGAGCCCGCCGATATTCCTTTCGTAGCACCGGCTCGTAGTTTGACCTACATGATAGATGTGAACGATGATACGTTGGAAGTAGGTGCCGTCAGTATGGGCAATCCCCATGTAGTACTGCGTGTGCCGGATGTAGATACTGCTCATGTGGGTGATCTCGGCCCTGCCCTAGAATCACATCCACGCTTCCCTGAGCGTGTTAATGTAGGGTTTATGCAGGTGGTTGATCGTTCTACCCTCAGATTACGAGTCTTTGAACGGGGCACGGGCGAAACCCTGGCTTGCGGCACAGGCGCATGTGCTGCTGTAGTTTCAGCGCGGCTACAAGACCTGGTGGATGAGCACGTGCGCGTGATCTTGCCAGGTGGCGAGTTGGATATACACTATGCGGGTGAGGGTCAACCTGTCATGATGACAGGCCCAGCCAGCCGTGTTTTTGATGGCATCGTTCGACTTAATGAACTGTAGGTCAGACGAGGATAATCTTCACCAGCTCCGGCCGGTGACGTGGATTTTTTGGATACCCGGTTTTTCTTGATCATGGGAAGGGAGGGGGTATGAGTGACGATTTGAATGACGCTGAGGATGTAGCTGCTTACTTACGCTCGCATCCTGATTTTTTCATACAACATCCTGATGTGCTGGCTGATCTTGAGATCAAACATGAGCACGGTGATACCATTTCTTTGGTTGCCCATCAGATATCCTCCCTGCGTGAAAGAAACGCTGAATTCAAGCTACGTTTGTCTAGGCTACTCGATGTGGCACGTGAAAATGATCAGCTTTTTGCACGCATGCGCCAATTGATCTTGCGTATGCTAGCTAGTGATGAACTGGATGCCCTCGTGGTGGAATTGCTTGATGGTCTACGACAGGACTTCAATGTCGAATTTGCTCACCTTATTTTGTTTGATGTCAGCCTGGCTTTGCCTGCAGGAGTTCGTACCGCTTCCCTGCAACAAGCTATGGAACGCATTCCTGCCCTGCTACGTTCCCCGACGGTCTGTGGCTTGTTGCGCCTAGATGAACTTGACTATCTCTTTGGTGGGCAGGCTCCTCATATAGGCTCAGCCGCCGTCGTACATCTTCAGCATGGCAAATCTTTGGGACTGCTAGCCATTGGACATCGCGAGCGTGATCATTTCCGCAGCAGTATGGATACATTATTTGTAAGTCATTTAGGCGATGTCTTATCTCGCCTCCTGGCTCGGGGACTTAAACCACCACGGGTGGCTGTGCAAGGTGGATGAGCTAGACAGCTGGATCCATGAGTACCTGCAGGAATTGCAGGGACAGAGGCGACTTTCTCCGCATACCGTGTATGCGTATCGTCAGGATCTCAATCCGCTGGCTGAGTATCTGAGGGCGCAAGGCCTGCTCAATTGGCAAGCGCTGACTACAGATATCCTGGCCACCTATTGGGGAAACCGGCGACTGCTGGGTGTTCAAACCAGAAGCATGCAGCGGCAGGCATCTGCCCTGCGAGGATTTCTTAAATTCGGTGAACGGCGCTGGGGGCTACAGTTACCTGATCTGCAAATCGTGCGCTTGCATCGCACGCCTCGTCGCCTGCCTGAAGTGCCCGATGTCGATGCTATGCAACAGTGGCTTGATCAGCCTTTGGATGCTGATAATCCCTTAGCCCTCAGAGATCACGCTATGGTGGAGTTATTTTATTCCAGTGGCTTACGGCTTTCCGAGCTAACCATGCTGCGTTTACATGCACTAGACCTAGCGCAGGGACTTGTTTCGGTCACAGGCAAGGGTAATAAATCACGCATCGTTCCGCTAGGCAGCAAGGCCAAAGCTGCTTTGCTAAGTTGGCTGGCACAACGTACTGACTGGAATCCTCTGGATGACAAGGTTTTTATAGGCCGTAATGGTCACGGGCTAGGTATGCGAGCTGTGCAAAAAAGACTGATAATCTGTTCAGCTGCCCTGGGCATGCCCTTGCACCCCCATTTGCTGAGGCATGCATTTGCTTCTCATCTTCTTGAGTCCAGTGGTGATCTCCGTGCTATCCAAGAGCTATTAGGCCACAGCCAGATCAGTACAACCGCTATCTACACCCACCTTGATTTTCAGCATCTGGCTAATGTTTATGATAGTGCTCACCCCCGGGCTCGCCGTCACAAGGATGCCACGTAACTGTGTTGCGCCTCATTACTTTTGATCTTGACGACACCTTGTGGGACGGCAATCAAAGCATTAAACAGGCTGAATTGGCCATGATGCAATCTTTGCTGCCTCAGCACGCTATCGCTGCAGCACTGAATGAATACCAGCGCGAGCTTGATCTATTTTTCCAAAATAATCCTCTTGCCGAGCTGAACATCGGACGCACGCGTCAGACCGTCCTGCTGCGTTGGTTGGAGGGAGATAAGCAGCGCTGTGGGCAGGCATGGTCAGCCTATCTTAAGGTCCGCCACCAACCACAATGTTTTGAGGGGGTTCAGGAACAACTGTCCCGGCTCTCCAGACGGTATCCGCTCGTCGCTTTGAGTAATGGTATGGTCGACATCCGTCGCACTCTACTTGCACCCTGCTTTAGTGATCAGATACGCCCCACAGAGGTGGGGGCTCTTAAACCTCACCCCGCCATGTTTTTAGAAGCCATGCGCCGCTTTCAGACTCTCCCGCAAGAGTCACTACATATTGGGGATCATCCCATCAAGGACATTCAGGCTGCTCGCAACGTAGGTTGGCATGCGCTGCGTTTTGCCAACTCAGAGATCGCTTCCGGAGCCGGGGAGTTTACACATTTTGTACAACTCCCTGAACTCCTGAACGCCCTGAATTTAGATGGGTTTTGAGCCGTAGCTGCTTTCGGGTTTGCGTGGAGGATCAGCTGATACATCAGGAGGAACTTCTTGTATCTGCCCACCCGATTGCAGAAACTTCTGAATCTGTTCCTCCATCTGGCGACGCAGGGCATCTTTGGCAGAAACCGTCAATTGCTCAGCTTCTTCAAGCTCAGTTAAGTGTCGCCCCTCTTCGTCCCCTCCACTACTTACCGGCGTTGCATCGCCAGCGCTGGCATCCACTTCCATGTCATCGGCGCCGCTATCCTCGTCTTCGGCTTCAGCAAAATCTTCATAATCATCGGACATCACATACCCCCTTTACATACACGGGCTACAAACAATTGCCACACGCGATTTATAGCCTAGCTGGTCAAAATGTCCAGAGCCACTTGTATCAGTGTTTTTGACAACATTAGAAATCAAGGTGCCTCTCTCTCCTGTAAATAGGCCTGGAACATGGGTGTAGTATAGTCTTTAGGGTTTTTTAAATTCCAGAGACGATCGTGTACTCCTTGAACAATCAGATGAATTAATGCCGATTGCATAGCCTCCCGCACGCAAAGCTGCACCGGTTCATTTCGTGTGTAGCCTGCTTCAACCTGAAGCAGGCGCTTAAATTCAATATAGCGAAACATGCTGGCATCGGTAGCCTGCGAGTAAATGGTTTTACTGGTGGTAACGCTGGCCAAAATTCGCCCGGTCTGTGTATTAATGGCTCGCAAATTGACGGTCACCTGGTCTGTGGTGTACTGCTCTGAGGCTCCTGCACCAAAATAATTTGCCCCGCTACCGCCCGTCCTGACATTGGACTCATAGCCAACTATTCCACCTTCAAAAATAATGCTGGCAGCCGTTAACGGATGCTCTGCTAGGTCTTTTTCATTGGGGCTAGCTGGCTTGCTACTCTCTGCCCTGATAATGCGTCGTTCGGTCAGCAGATCTTGCAAACCCTCACGCTCGACGGGTATAAACCAGCGCGACTCAAGCAAAGACTCTACCAGGATGGATGCGGCACCTTGAGTCACAGATGTTGAGTACAAGCTATCAGGATAGGGCTTATATTGTCCGGTGAGATCACGGAAAGCATAAACAGCGGCTGTAATAGGACCTGCCGGTTCCGGCAGGTGGCGTAAGTCAGCTTGTGTCTGGGTGACAGGAGTCACTTGCGGACGCCCGTGGGGTAATTCCATGCGGTGACGGTTGATAAAAGGCATGGTATGGCAAGCGCTCAGCATAGCCATCACGACCCCTAATACTATTGCTCGAAAACTCAATAAAGTCATAATTATGATCCGTTATAGACATCAAAGGATGACGTGGCACCTGATGTCAAATCCTTGGTAACGATATGAAGCATACTGTTCGGTAAAGCGGTCATGGTAACGGTAAAGTTACCTACGGTAATGGTGCCTGGATTTAGGTTGCCGCTGGTGTTGGTTAGCCCTTTGGTGACAGCACCAATAATCGCCCCCGTCACGGCGTTTTGCAAAGCCGAGTTAAACTGCTGTAGCGGCGAAGGATTAGTTAGCGAAGGATCTGTGGTGGTGTCCTGGGCGCTGGCTTGCGCCTGTAACCAGCTCGCGTTATTTGAGTTTCCTCCAACAAACTGTGGGTTGATCGGTGCATATACCAGTGAAGACGCCTGGGCACTGATCGTTGTCATCAGCAAAATCAGCCGTATTGCTTTCATAGCTAGCACCTATTCTCCAGAAGAGTGTGTGGACTTGAGTATGAGTTCATGCACCAGTAACTCGTTTAGTTTATCTCTGACGATGAGAACCGCTTTGGGGCCAATGCGATCAAGATTAAACAAATCTGTTGGGCTCAGCGTGGTAACCATCAGAGTTTGCCCGCCGCTTAATACGATGATTTGCAGCATGGCTCGCTGGGCAAACTGATCACGTATGGTCAGTTCCGCATCTCCATTAGCAGGATCTGATACCCAAGCAACACTAAATGCGCGAGCAAATTCATTACCCAACACGGTCATGGTTTGATTGGTGATAAGAGGCATGACCGGATCACCGGGGATAGGCTTCAAATCCACATCTGGGTCTGACTCTAATGGATCGCGTGCATAGGCTGACACTAGCATCAAGCTACTGATCAAAAAAACCATACACCGGCCGCGCCAGCCAGCAGATTGCGCCACGCTACGCTCCCCCTATTTATTAACCCGGCTGGGCTACACCCATCCTCCATCAACTGACCCGTTCCGGGCCCAAATTGGCCATTGCCCAGCGAACTGCATTGACACGACTATTTACACCAATTTTTCTAAATAAGTTATGTAGGTGTGTTTTAACCGTATGCTGGCTAATATGCATCCTTTCGGCGATAGATGTATTACTTAATCCTTCCGCTAAAAGACTTAAGACTTTCTGTTCCTTGCAGGTTAGTAAATCAGTGGAATCTGGTGCCCAAGGTACCGTATAGCTTAAACGTGTTGATTCCAGATAGGCACCGAGCCATCGACGCGGCAACCAATGCTCGCCATTCAGCAGCGCACTCACACCTCGTACAAACTCTTCTTCTGAACTGGTCTCATAAAATAGACCGCGCAAACAAGGAAACATCATTAAATGCTGTAGCGGATGATCCTGATGAGCTTGCAACAAGGCCACGGTACGGGGAAACCCATCCTCATGACAGGCATGCAACGACGTTAATACCTGCTCTTCATCCATCCCTGACACATCGAGCAGAAGCAAGGCTTCACCTTCAATTTGCTTGGCAGCCGCCAAGGTGACAATTGAAGTTTGAACAGAACATCCAGCTTGGATCAATTTGCACAGCAAATTATTCTGCAGGGTGTTACGTCCCACAATATAAACATGTCGCATTGTCAGTTCCATGACACAATCAACCTGTTACCTTAAAGCAGAGTCACATATTACTTCACAGATTGGGTATTGTACCATGCTTGACAAACCTCTTAGCGACAAGATACGACACATCACTCTGAATCCAGGACATGAACCCCTTGTGCATCGTGCTCAATAATGACCGACTTCTCGGCACGCTGCCCCTGATCTGTCCAGACCAGCAGATGTAACCGGTAGGAGGAGCCTGTTGCTGGAAGAGATAATGCCAGATGAGTCAGCGTCTTAAAGTTCCCCCCCACGCGTTCGGCTATCCCTGATTGGGAGGTTTCACTGTTATTCTTACCCTGTTTTAGCGATGTCAGCTGGTAATGTACCTTATATTCAGCTTGGTCAGCTCCCTGCATCATCACTGCAGGCGCCACCTGAATCTTATCGGAAACGACACGGGCCTCTAGCTTAGGCAATAGGGATGACTGACCTGCATACGCAGCAACCATCATGACCCCTCCTAAATACCCCCAAAGGCGATACATATTGCAGCTCCCATGAAGTATGCCCCCCAAGATTGCTCATAGGGGGCCTGATACCTCATCTCATCCAGTTAGAATTATCTCTGAGTGATATGTGCAACGTTACCGCCGCCACCAACTTGGTTGATAGTTGCATTGTTACCGCTACTGCTCTGAGTAATCGTAGCAGTATTCAAATTAACACCATTACCGCCCCACTGACCGATATAAGCAACGTTGTTCGAGCCATATTGGTCAATTTCAGAGGTATTCAGGTTTGAACTAGCGCCTTGATAAGCATAGGCCTTGTTATTTTGAGAATAGTCTGAATCATGGGTGTTCTGGTTAATAGTCACTGTACCTGATTTACCTTTCTGGCCCACGGTCAGCGAATCCAACGTGCCTTCCTGCTTAGTTGTCGCATTATTTCCGCTGCCAGACTGTGTCACAACAGCAGTATTATTATATTCCTGCTGCGTTACATTAGCTGTGTTGTTCTGGCCTGACTGGTTGACGGTGGCCGATAATTGGTTGCCTTCACCTTCACTTTCATCATTCTGAGTGATCGTAGCTGATTGGCCAGAACCTGACTGACTAAGCGATGCACTTGAGTTGCTGACCCTGGTTTGATTAATGCTACCGGTATTGGTGTTGCCGTTAGTCTGGTCAATCTCGGCTTTGCTATTGTTACCACCCGTTTGTGTCACAGTCGCCTGACTGTTAGCGTCACCCAAGGTCTGCTTGATTTTGGCTGTCATATCAACACCAGAGTTCTGAGTCACCGTTGCCTGATCAGATGTGGTCTGATTCTGGATTACGGTAGCTTTGCCACCTAAACCAGACTGGGTTATGTTGGCCATGGTGAGATCTGTAGCCGTCTGCCTGATGGTCGAGGCAGAATTTACTGCACCTTCCTGATCAATACTGGCCTGAGCCTGAGTGTTGGCCGTCTGGAAAATTTTCCCCTTGGCATCATTGGTGTCTGCCTGTTTCACAGTGGCTTGGCTCGACGCATCACCTTGGACCTGCTTAATTTTTGCAATCGAGTTGGTAGCAGCGTCCACTTGGTTGATCGTAGCGGTTTCATTGGTTGAATGGCTCTGTTTAATGTTCGCATGGTTGCCTACTGCCCAACCATTATCTCCATCCGGATCATTGATGGTACCCTGAGTGATCGTTGCACTGGTGGATGCATCAACGCTAGCCTGCTCAACCGTACCCGTGTTATCGCTACCGTATTGAGTTACGCTAGCGGTTTCCGCAGAAGCTGCGGCACTCATGGCCAGCAAAATTGCGGCATATATCGCGGTGGTCTTCATGTACTTCTCCTTGGCTTAAGGCTGCCCTTATCGGGCGTTAGTTTGCGAAATTACTAGTTTCTGATTACCCTGCTGCGTAACACCCACATAAAGACCGCTGCCGGTCTGCGTAAGCTGAATCTGATTCTTGTTACCCGATTGGGTGAGTTGTGCAACGTCCCGATTACCCTGCTGCGTCAGGTTCATTTGATTACCCCGACCGGACTGCGAAAGAACCACCTGGTTCTTTATGCCCTGCTGATTCAACACAACGCTATTGCCAGTCCCTGTTTGTCCTCCCTGCATCTGGTTTGCGCCAGTCTGGCTAACGCTGATGTAGTTCTTGCTGCCTGCCTGATCAATCTGTGCAATGTTACCTACAACCAACTCATCGTTAGGGGCAAGATCCGCACCCCACGACACTGATGCACTCATCAGCACGAGGCAGGTCACGCAGAGTACTCGATGGCTTGACATGCTTGAAATCCTGCTATAATTCATAGATTACCCGTAGTAAGATCATGCATTCTTACGGGATTTTCCTGTATCCGCGGAAATGACTATTTTGCTAGGTGTATTCACTATTTAGGCTGATACGATACAACCTAAAATATTTTTTTAAAACATCGCTACAACCTATTGTTATTTATATTTAAGATATAAATTTCTTGGATTTTTTCCTAGAAAGACCTACGCCGTTTGTATGACTTTTTTAGGTCAATCCAATTGACATGAAATCTTTTTCTGCTGTTGTCATTCAAAATTCATATCAACTTATTTCCTTCTGTTGCCTGAGCTAAAATGCTCTGAAATGCAGTGATGGTGGGCACGGTGGATACCCTGGTGGTAACATCCATCCTCATTGGGATGAATAAGGTCGTGAGACCACCTTGGGGTAAAAGGCATTCTTTGCGGAATTTCTGGAAGTATCCAGATTTTTTGAGCGATGGGCAGGTACACCGTGTCTGGGGCCAACCCTGCAGGCGCAGCAAGCACTTTGTGGAAGTGATAAAAATGATTTCCTATCATGCCAAAACAGCTATGGCAAACTCCTTGCGGGACTCACTAAGGCGCCCCGACGAAGCGCGTACGCTCTACACCATCAAGGCTGATCTGCTGCCTGACTTCAAGAACCAGACATTGACGGTTCGATTACATCACTTGGCACAATCCGCATCAGATCACGCTATTGCCCTACTGTGTG
>JABEVH010000072.1 GCA_013043915.1 Pseudomonadales bacterium | reverse complement strand
ATATTGAATTTTTGTCCTGCTGGGGCAGGTGGGTAGTTGACGCATCAATGTCTTGTCAAGATTGACATTCGAATTTTTTATTCAAGTTTCCACAGAGTTATCCACAAGGGGTGTGGATAACTTAACACATTAACAGAAAATTCATATTTTCTAAGCATTTATGTAATAAACACAGAAAACAGATCAGCTTAGCAAGATGTTGTGTGAAAAAATAACGTTGAATTAATCATCCAAAAAGATGAGTAAAATTTCATGTCTACGCAAAACACAGGGCTAATATAGTTAGAAAAAATAATACTTTCGTGTGAGTGCGTTAAGCGTCAAGAAGATCGCTTACGACCTTAGTTATATGGAGGCCGTCGTGGGTAGTATTCTAAGTTTGATCTCAGAAAAGGTCTCTCCATCAAAAATACAGTAGCCACAACGGCCAGCTTGTTTGACACGATACATGGCGCGGTCGGCATGGCTCATCAGCGTAATGATATCAAGACTAGCCTGAGGAAATAGGGCTACGCCAACGGATATTCCAATACATTGCCAAATGCCGGGAAGTATCTCGATAGGTTGAGTGACCTGATTTAATAGTCTTTCCAGAATACGGCTTAGGTTCGAAGATTCACCGGTATCGAGTAATCCCATTAAAAACTCATCTCCTCCCATACGTGCAATTACGTCAGCGGCACGAGCAGCGCTGATCAGACGCTTGGCTATCTGGATTAATACAGTATCACCGGCAGCATGGCCAAAAGTATCATTAATATGTTTAAACCTATCCACATCGAGGAGCAGTAAGGCTCCGGTCGACAGTCCCCCGGATAAATAATTTTCCAGCGTAGTAATGCCCGAGCTACGGTTATGCAGATGGGTCAAGGGGTCATGTTCAGCCTGGTAACGTGTGGCATCTTCACGCTGTTTGCGTTCGCTGATATCGATCAGCACACATTCTACCAGTTGTCCCCCAGAAGGCAGATGCGATGAAACCGATACATTGAGCCAAGGCTGCTGGTTATTGATGGATTGAAGCGGTAAATCACTGGCCACAACACGGCCCGTATCGATAGCACTGGTTACGAGATTGTTGAAACTTTGCTCATCCTGAAAGGTCTGTTTTATCCATGCCCCCCAGAGACAAAAGGGGCCGTCAACAAGGAGGTCCCAATGCAGCATTTTAGCGACAGCAGGGTTGGCCAATGTGCAGCGACCTTGCTTGTCCAGCATGGCAATTCCTGTACGGGCATACTCAAATATAGACTGGTATTGGTGTTGCAATGCCTCAATCAGAACTCTTAGCCTTCGCTCTTCACTTAAAGTATTCTCCACAGTATCAAGCAAGTGATTGATGTCATCCGTCAAGCGATTAAGTTCATTACGCTGATGCTGGATCAGGGGGTTAAGTCGTTGTGAGCTTCCCGGTTTGATTGTATGTACTTGGGTCGCAAGATTTAGCATGGGGCGGGTCAACAGGCGATGGATGGCGCGCCAGGATGCCCAAGTAGAGCCAAGAAGCAGTAGCAGCAGGGCTATGGTTTCGTTGAAAGCCGAAGCAATGGCCTGTTGCTGAATGGCTGGACGGTATATGTCTGCGCGGAGTTGACCGATATGATGGTTAGCATCAAAGGGAGAGTATAGGTCAATAACGATGCCACGCTCACAGGCTTTAGCAAGGTTGGGTTTATCCAGCTCGGCTTGTAATAGTCGGTCATCGCTTTGAATATGAGTTCGGCAAACATATGAATTTTGCAGTAATCCTTTGAGTACGTCCTGCGTCATGGGGTAATCATGGGTAAATGCTGCAATGGAGGCAGTATAGGTCATGGCTGACAGGGACTCGGCAACACGTTGTTGCCCATCTTTGAGCGCTGCCTTATAAGCAGTCATATACCCCAACACCACAGCAATAACACCTAGCACCAGCGCTGTGCGGATGACACGGAGTGGAACTTGTACTTTAAGGCTGTTCCAGGCTAATGATTTCATCATAAGCGCACGCTTAAAATAGAACTATATCAACCTAGTCTAGTTGAAGAAGTCAGCCAGGTTGACTAATTCAGCTCGCTATTACGGCATGGGCAATACAAATAAAACTTTAACATCGGGTGAAAGATCATGCTCATCGATAAAACCTAATGCTGCTGAATTCTCATGCACAGCTTTGATCATGGCATGAGCATCCGGAAGTAGTCGAGGCGGGGTGGCCTGCCCAGAAAACAGTAAACGAGCCCAATAAGAATTAATTTGTGGCAGACTTTTTCCGGTCAGGTCTTGATAAAAAAACTGTCGTACCGGGGGAGTGCCGCGCAAATCCATGGGTAATGGGATTTCGTTACTCGGTAGTGTCAACAATCGGCCCGTATAGATATCCAGGACTTGCTCTCGGGTAAGCTTACCTAAGGAACTATGATTACTGACAATGACAGCTACATCAGATCTACCCTGCAGGCTGATGCTTAAAAGTGTCAGTAGCACTATCCCTAGACGTAACATCAGAACACCCAATCCAAGGTCAGCGACAGCATATTCACCCCAGACTGGCGTGGCACAACACCGACGCGAGTTGCCCAGAGTTCATCGCCTTGGCCTAGCACAACCGTACGATCAAATTGTGCCTTGAGATCAAAATTATTGTAAAAGTCCCATCGCACTCCGGCTGACTGTGTGTATTGATTCTCATTGGTTAATTGAAAAACAGAGATGTTGATGGCACTGAGCAAGGATTGTATCTGAGGAGGCGCATCAGCTACATTGGCGATGGGTACCGTGCGTGTTGGCCAAACGCGTGAATAGCCAATGAAGGGAGTCCAAGCATCGAGATGATATCCCACGGTGACATAACCTGAAGCCACATTGGCTTTAAATTGACTCTGAAACAGTGTTTCACTCAATTCTGAGGTCACGTTCCAGTGTTCTCCATCAAATGCAAGACCACTTTCAAGAAATTGAATATTTTTATCTCTTACCGTGATGTTCTGAGCAGTGATGGCCGTGGGAGCATATAAGGTTCCCGCTTGTTGGGCCATTTGAATAAGGGGGTCTAAGCCAGGCAGTGACGTATTAACATTTAGCGTGACATACGCTGAATGCAGTATCCAATCATCATTTTTCCAGATCAGGTCGCCACCCATAATGGGTCGAAGATTCTGCTCGGAAGTTGTGCTCGCAGCGAGAGAACTGCCATGAATATAATAGTAAGGATTGGATTGACCCCAGAATGCTTTGGCGGTAAGTACACCATCCCCCAGAGGATGAAGGTATTGAAAATCACCACCATCGACAGAGTAAAGAGGTAAAAACCCATAAAACTCTACCGGGGGTCTAACCCTTAAATAGGTGAAACCTACGTTACGCTGGTCTGATAACAAAAAAGCATCTGTACCAAACCGTCCTAAGCGTAAGCTCCAGGTTGGTCCAGGTTGGTATTTAACGAAGGCCCATTGCAAAATACTATCGATACTTTGATTAATACGATAGGCACCAACTACCTGCGCTGTGGCCGATAAGTTATGCCCCAGGGCAGCATCTAATTGCAAGCCTAATCTTGAATCAGTTGCTAATGGGTTGCCAAAGTGAGAAACCCCTTGACTGCTGGAAAGATCACGCAGAGCGGTTACATTTGACTGGTTTCCGGCAGCTGCACCCAAGGTACCAAAACCGTGAACTTGCAGGTTATCCAAAAAACTGGTGTCACCATTCGATGCCCAGCTTAAGCAGGGTATCAACAGCATTAACCAGGACAACCGAAACAGCATGTTCAGCAGGGTCATTAATCCAGTTCACTTGAATGTTGTTGGATATTAATTACAGACTGAAGGTATAGAATAGAACAAACAGCAGCGACAGCAAGGTCTATGCACAAAGCCGGGCATCACCATGAAAACCCGGCCAAGTCAACCCCACGACCGCGAGAATCCCCTCGCTTTCCGTAGACCACAATCTTTTCAGTGGTAGACATGGGGAGGTTTAGTCAGAATCGGTATTGTCCCTCCAGTATGTTTTGATGGATTTCTTCTGTGAGGGGCGTATAAGCATGCGTGCCTGGCAGGCAGACCAGTAAGGCATCGCCCTTGACCTGTGCAGCATCAAACCCTTCTTTTTTCAGATTCACCTTTTGGTACTTGAATGTGCCCGTAGTCTCCATCTGCTTCATGACACGAATGAACACCGGTATGGCATAGGGAGGCAGTTCTTTACGCAGATACTCGTAGAGCAAATGAAAATCAATATGGCTGATTTCAGTGCGTGGTGTAACGGCAGCCATGCCAGCCCGTCCGTTGGTCCCTGGAATTTCAACCCCGTAGACCACGGCATCCACGATTTGTCCGAAAACTCCCATGATATTTTCGACTTCAGTGGTGGATACATTTTCACCTTTCCAGCGGAAAGTATCACCCGTTCGGTCAACAAACTGAGCATGACGGAAGCCTATATCGCGCAGTAAGTCACCGGTGTTAAAGTATCGATCACCCTTAGCAAATACATCGTGAAGGATACAGGACTCATTTTTGGCAGGGTCGGTGTAACCATCAAAAGGCGTCTTATCGGTAATCTCGGCGATCAGGAGACCCGCTTGCCCACGTTTTACCCGACGCAAAAAACCATCTTTGCCTCGGGCTGGTTGTTCGGTTTCTTTATCATATTCAACGATGGCATAGGGCAGGGGTGAAAAGCCTACCGTATTGTCAAAATTGAACAAATTGGTAAATCCGACATTGCCTTCGCTGGAGGCGTAAAGCTCAAGAACCTCGTCGATACCAAAGCGTTGTTTGAACGGGGTCCAGATGCCTGGACGCAAACCGTTGCCGAGGATTTTACGAACACGGTGTTGTTGATCGCGTTCATCAGCAGGCAGTTCCAGCAAGTAACGGCATAGCTCACCGACATAGCCAAAACTGGTAGCATTGAATTTACGAATATCATTCCAGAACTCGCGAGCAGAAAATTTACGCCGCATCGCAATGCCAGCAGCACCTGCTATACAGGAACCCCAGCACACGACCATCGCGGTGGCATGGTAGAGGGGGAGGGTATTGTACAGGATGTCATGGCTATTAAATCGTACGGTGCCATAACCGAAAGCTCCGTAAGCTTTCATCCATCGACCGTGAGTAAAAATGGCTGCCTTGGGTAGACCGGTCGTTCCCGAGGTATAAACATAAAAAAGACCATCTTTGCGGAAAATATGCGATGTCGTGCTGGGGTTGAACACAGGACAGCGGGCGATGGCTAACTGCAGGTTGATATAGTCTTCCGGAGCTGTTCCCGTATCCTGTTGAACATCCTGATCTGCAAACCAGTAGACGGTATCCTTATCGATATTCAAATTGGGGTGTACATCGGCAAATGGGGAACGTAGTTCATCCCCGAGTATGATCGCCCTGGGCTTGACCAGGTTGATAGAGTGAGCAAGTACGCGATCACGTTGTGACGTATTGACCAAAGCACATACCACTCCGATCTTGGCAAAACCGGTCACGGTAGCCAAAAGCTCAGGTCGATTTTCGATAAAAAGCGCGACCACATCACCTTTGGCAAAGCCTTGTCCCAAGAAGTAATGGGCTATACGGTTAGCCCATTGATTAAACTGGGCATAGGTGTAGCGTTGTTCTTGGTACAAAACGGCTGGCCCATGGGGGTTACGGCGGGTAGCTTGTTCAAAAGCCCAGCCCAACCCGACAGTTTTATTCGGGTCAGTATCGGCGCTGATACGCAGACCCTTGATCATGGTGGGCAGATGGGTCAGAAACTCCGGGACCTTGCGCGCAACTTGTGACAAGGTAATAACGTCGTCCTGGCTCATGGAAATCCTCGTTTTCAGGGGGCAATGGAATACTTATCGTGCCATTTTACAGGTATATCTAATGACTGCAGGCACGGGCAAACCGTACCTTAGCCGCAACTAATCCAGCTGGCAAGAGCCCAGGTATCATCTCCATCATGTTAGCCCTGTCAGTCGTCCACATAAAAATCGAGCTGCAATGCATCATGCTGACTTCCTGGAAAGGTATAACCACTGAAATCATCAACGCCTGATAGCTTTAGAAGCTCCTCATCAAGCCAGGTTTTACCCGTAGGTACCGGGTGCATTTGCAATAAAGCCAGCACGGCATCAGCCATGATCTCAGGTGTACGACTGACTCCGCGTACTGATTCGCCTGCAAAGCGCTCTGTGGCACTGGTAGCGATGTAAGTGCGTGGCCACAGCGTATTGCAGGCAATGCCGTATCCACGAAATTCCTCTGCCAAACCGAGCATGAGCAAAGTCATGCCGTATTTAGACAAGGTGTAGGGAGCAAATCGACCTAACCATGCAGGGCTTAAATTCAGCGGTGGAGACAGGCTAAGCAAGTGCGGATGAGCTGACGTCTTGAGGTAGGGCAGTGCAGCCTGAGCCACGATAAAACTGGCTCGTTCATTAACTGCCTGCATCAGATCAAACTGTTTAAGGCTGGTGCCTTCCAGACCTGCCAGATGAATGGCTCCTGCATTGTTGATCACGATATCAATATGACCAAAATGCTCGGCTGCTTGCTGCATGGCCGCTTCGATCTGCTCAGGTTGGCGCACATCAGCTTTAATGCCAAGTGCATGGGCTCCCAATGCCTTCACTTCTGCACATACACTATCCAGAGTTCCAGGCAGATGTGGGTGGGGGGTGTCTGTTTTGGCGGCCAGGACGATATTGCCCCCTTCTCGAGCCAAACGCAGGGCGATAGCGCGGCCGATGCCACGCGTACCGCCGGTGATAAACAGGGTCAGGCCCTGCAAGGCACTCATACGCTAGCCTCGATGCTGATCAAGCCCTGACGTTTTTTAACCTGGGTGGCAGGTTGTACATTAATGCTAGCCACGGTGCCGTCACGATCAGCCTTGATGGGGTGTTCTATTTTCATGGCTTCCAAAATCAGCAAGGTATCGCCTTTTTTGACGGACTGACCAACCTCAACCAGCAACGTCATGATGCTTCCGTCCATAGGAGCAAGTATACGTCCCGTACCGCTAGCTTCAGTGCCCTGACTACGCAGATGGGTCTGGTTGATAAATACCAGGTTGCCGTGAGTGCAATCGAGGTAGACCTTGTCATCCTGGCGGGCATAGTTGCGTTGCTGACGGTGCTGGCCTATCTGAAAGACTAACCGATGTTCATCCAGGCAAATGACGTCTAAACTCAGGGTGCGATCTTCGATGATGATGTCATAGCGCTGCTGATCCCGTGTAATGACCATCAGACGCTGTACCTGATCACCTTGTCCTAAAATTAAGGGGCTACCGAGGCCAGGTTGTGAGCGCCAGCCTTGTAGTAAATCAGGGCGCGAAGCGTGCAGGTAAATCAAGGCTGCCAGAGAAAACTCCACATCACTGGCACGGGTTTCTTGCAATGAGGCTGCGCTGAGCAAGTGTTGCTGGATAAAGCCGGTATGCGTATGACCTGCCAGAAAAGCATCATGGCTCAATACGTCAATGAGAAAAGCCTTGTTGTGTATGACGCCGAGCAATACCGTATCTTCTACCGCACGCAGAAGTCGTCGACAGGCATCCTGACGGTGGTTGCCATAGGCGATGATCTTGGCCAGCATGGGGTCATAAAATGGTGAGACCTCACCCCCTTCGCACAGTCCATGATCGATACGAATGCCGGGGCCCTGAGCAGGTAGCCAGCGCTGGATGGGGCCGGTTTGCGGCAGGAATTCATGACTGGGGTCTTCAGCGTAGAACCTGACTTCAATGGCATGTCCTTGTAAAGAGACCTCATCCTGAGTCAGTGGCAACGGCTCGCCCGAAGCTACTCGCAGTTGAAGTTCAACCAGATCCAGCCCTGTCACCAGTTCAGTCACAGGGTGTTCTACCTGAAGGCGGGTGTTCATCTCGAGGAAGTAGAATTCCCCGCGCGCATCCAGCAAAAACTCTACGGTGCCGGCACCCACATACTGACAGGAACGAGCAGCAGCGACGGCAGCTTCACCCATGCGCTGGCGCAGTTCAGGGGTCATGACCGGGCAAGGGGACTCCTCAACCACCTTTTGATGTCGCCGTTGTATGGAGCAGTCACGTTCGCCCAAATAAAGGTAATGTCCGTGACGATCTGCAAAGATCTGGATTTCTACATGACGCGGGTCGACAACAGCGCGTTCCAGTATCAGTTCACCACTACCAAAAGCATTCAGCGCCTCTGACCGAGCGGTGCGCAGTGCTGCCAGCAAATCACCCTCAGCATCCACTTTGCGCATGCCACGGCCACCACCTCCTGCTGAAGCCTTGATCATCAGGGGGTAACCGATACGTTGCGCCTCAGCCATGAGTGTAGCTTCATCCTGTGCTTCGCCTTCATATCCTGGCACACAAGGCACACCTGCCTGCAGCATGGCGATCTTGGACAGACGCTTGCTACCCATAAGTTCTATGGCATGGGGGTCAGGCCCGACAAAAATCAGCCCGGCATCCAGACAGAGACGAGCGAAATCAGCATTTTCTGAAAGGAATCCATATCCAGGATGTATCGCTTGTGCGCCACTGCAGGTAGCTGCTTTTAGCAGTGCTTCTACATTCAGATAGGACTGCTGAACCTGAGGAGCCCCCAAACATACGGCTTCATCGGCCATTTGCACATGACGGGCGTGGCGATCTGCTTCGCTGTATACCGCTACCGTACGAAAACCCAGGGCTTGAGCGGTACGGATAACGCGGCAGGCGATTTCTCCACGATTGGCAATCAGTAATTTGCGAAATGACATGCGGGAGCTCCTTAGGCTTGGGTCCATGAAGCGGGTCGTTTCTGCATAAAGGCCATCGTACCTTCCATGCCCTCAGCACCACGTACCGCTTCGGAGAAATGCTGTGCTGCCCTATCCAGCCAACCATCCAGCTCGGCTTCATGGGGGCTGCTCAGTAACAGCTGTTTAGTCACACGGTTAGCTTGTGGTGCGCACTGCCGTACTTTCTGCAAGGTTTGTTCAAGCAAAGATTGCAGATCTTCATCGGTAGCCGCCACCTCATGAATGAGGCCACAACGACGTGCTTCATCGGCATCAAAGCGTAGACCGAGGAGGGCAAGGCGACGGGTTGTCGTTAACCCCATACGCCGAACCAGAAAAGGTGCGATTTGCGCAGGAATTAAACCTAACCCTGTTTCAGGCAATCCAAACTTTGCTTGATGATGAGCAATAGCCACGTCTGAAACTGCCGTCAAACCCAATCCTCCACCCAGCACAGCCCCTTCAAGGACAACGATCAGTACGCAGGGCAAATGTTCAGCTTTTTGCAGTAAACGACCAAAGGCGCGATTTAAGGCCGCATAGGGGTCAGCTTGCGTTGCATCAGCAGCTTGCATGCGTGCCTTGACCATGTCTTGTACGTCACCCCCGGCACAGAAATGGCCTTGTTCTCCACGCAGAACTACGGCACGTAAAGAGTATTCAGCAGCCAAGTCCATCACCTGTATCAATTCATGCACCATAGCCAGACTCATGGCATTGCGAACTTCAGGACGGTTCAATTGAACCAGCAATACACCATGCTCAGTCGTTACTTTCAGGGTCTGAAATTCGGGTAAGTTCATGCCTTATCCCCTGTGCTGGATTTCTTGCGTGAAGGCAGAATATTCATGAGCTTACAGATAATGCCCAGCATGATTTCATCAGCACCACCACCGATGGAGGCCAGCCGACCATCGCGAAATGCGCGACTGACCGGGTTATCCCACATATAGCCCATGCCACCCCAGTATTGCAGGCAGGCATCAGAAACTTCTCGCATCAGTCGGCCAGCCTTGAGTTTAGCCATGGAAGCCAGCTTGGTGATATCTTCACCGCGGCAGTGCGCCTCAGTCGCCTGATAAATCAGTGCCCGTAGCAGCTCAACTTCTGTCTGCAATTCCGCCAGTCGAAAATGAACTACTTGATTATTGATCAGGGGTTGGCCGAAGGTATGGCGCTGACGACAGTAATCAATGGTTACGTCGATACAAGCCTGCAGACCGCCCAAAGCGTTGGCTGCCCCCCAGAGGCGTTCTTCCTGGAACTGCATCATCTGCATCATAAAGCCCATGCCTTCACCACCGATGCGATTAGACTGAGGCACGCGCACATTATCCAAAAACACCTGAGCTGTATCCGAAGAACGCATACCCAATTTATTGAGTTTGGGTGAGAGGCTAATGCCGGGTGTATGGGCAGGGACAACGATCAACGATTTGTTGACATGCGGCTTATCGTCACTGGTATTGGCCAGAACACAGAAGAAATCAGCTTGTGTGGAGTTGGTAATCCACATCTTGGTGCCATTGATCACGTAATCATCACCGTCTTTGACAGCGCGGGTGGTGATGGCTGCAACGTCAGATCCAGCGCCTGGCTCAGAGACAGCAATCGCGGCTACAAACTCGCCACGTATGGCAGGAGCCAGGAACTTTTCACGCAGTTCATCTGAACCAAAACGCGCCAGGGCGGGTGTGGCCATGTCAGTCTGAACCCCGATGGCCAAAGGTACACCACCGCAACCGGCTCGCCCTAGTTCTTCAGCGACAACAACATTATAGGAATAATCAAGCGCCATGCCGCCGTACTCTGCAGGTTTGCAAATACCCAGCAATCCAAGATCACCGAGCTTGCGAAATACTTCGTGAGCGGGGAAAGCACCGGCTTCTTCCCAGGCATCGATGTTAGGGCTGAGTTCCTTTTCTACAAAGGAACGGGCTGTTTTGCGCAGTGTTTCATGTTCAACGGAAAATTGCATAAGGGAGCTCCTGGATTAAAAACGCGCAACGCCGTAAGAGTTGGGGTGTAGGCTACGCCGTTGTGCCTCATCAATGGTATCGAGCACAAACAACAGAACCTTGCGGGTATCGCGTGGATCAATGATGCCATCATCATTAAGATGGGCCGTGTTAAACAGCGCTGTTGACTGCGCGTCAAGATTATGGGCAGCTGATTGTTCGATCAGGGTCAGCACATTGGGGTCAGGTGTCATGCCCATCTTCAATTGTTTGGCTTCCGTGACCTGCCGTAAAACTTTTCCGGCCTGCGCCCCCCCCATGACTGCCGTTTTACTGTTAGGCCAGCTGAATATGAAGTGAGGATCAAGGCCACGACCACACATGGCATAGTTGCCTGCCCCGTAAGAGCCCCCAATGACGATGGATATCTTGGGTACACGACAATTGGCGACGGCCTGTATCATCTTGGAGCCATGCTTGATAACACCGTTCTGCTCGGAATCGGTTCCCACCATAAAGCCTGTGGTGTTATGAAAAAACAGCAGGGGGCGCCCGGTTTGATCGCATAGTTGTATAAATTGAGCAGCCTTGCTAGCGCCTTGCGGAGTGATCGGGCCGTTATTGCCGATATAGCCGCAACTGATGCCTCCTACGCGCAGCCAGCCACAGACCGTCTGTTCATCATAGTCATTCTTGAACTCGAGGAACTCGGAGTTGTCCGCAATGCGTGCGATGATTTCACGGGTGTCGTAGGGGGTCCTGCTGTCCGAGGGGACGATACCCAGTAAATCATCCGCTGCATATCGTGGTTCCTGGCCTGCCGTACGGCAGGGAGCAGGTAGACGGTCATTCCACCCCAACTGCGTCACCACGTCACGGGCAATGGTGATGGCATCAGCGTCATCTTCAGCCAGGTATTCGGCGGTTCCAGCCACCTGGGCATGCATGACTGCACCGCCAAGATCTTCTTCCGTGGCCACTTCACCGGTAGCAGCGAGTAGCAGGGGAGGTCCTGCCAAAAACATGGCAGTTCGTTGTCGAATGGCAATAACGTAGTCGGATAGCCCGGGCTGATAAGCGCCGCCCGCTGTAGCATTGCCATGCACAATCGTGACCTGGGGCAGACCTGCTGCTGATATGCGCGCCTGATTGGCAAACGTGCGCGCACCTTCCACAAAAATTTCAGCAGCGTAATTCAAATTAGCTCCACCGCTCTCAGAAAGCACCACCGAAGGCAAACGGTTTTGCAAGATAACTTCTTGCAAGCGTAGAGTTTTTTTCAAGCCTGCAGGGGTGATAGTGCCGCCCTTGATGGCGCTGTTATTGGCACTGACCATGCAGCGCACACCCCCGACAAAACCTATACCAGAGATGATGCCACCGCCCGCTTCACTGCCATCTTTGTCATCATGCATCATGTAGCCGGCCAAGGGACAGATCTCAAGAAACGGTGATCCGGGATCCAGCAAACGTTGAATGCGTTCATGCGGTAATAGTTTTTTCTTTTTCGCAAATCGCTCTCGTTGCGTCTCTGCTTTGGCATGAACGCTTTGCGAGATGCGTTGAACCTCTTCAATCTTCTCCAGCATCAGGCGTCGCTGTTCCAGAAAGGCAGCGCTTTGCGTATCCAGCATGGATTCCAGGATAGTCATGGTTTCAGTTCTCGTCCTGTTTGAGTACGTCGGGAATAAAGGCTCGGTGGAAGCCATCATAGGGTTGTGAGCGCTCGTGATCAGCCAACTCCCAGATGCGTGAACCCTGCGAGGCTGCTCCGTCGATGCGCAAGGTCACCCCTGAAATAAAGGCACTGGCAGCTGACAGTAAAAAGCATATGGCTGAGCTGACTTCGGATTCTGTGCCCATACGCTTGAGGGGTACTTTGGCTTTAAGCGTAGGAATAATGGTTTTCATGACACCCTGATAGGTATCCATGCCCGATGACATGATCCAGCCTGGAGCTACACCGTTGATGCGTACGCCCGAACGCGCCCATTCCACGGCAGCTGTCTTGGTCAGGTTTTCTACCCCGGCACGAGCTGCGCCTGAGTGCCCCATACCAGGCATGCCCCCCCACATATCCGCCGTCATATTCACGATAGAGCCACCATGATCCTGCATGCATTGCGTATAAACCTCACGCATCATGAGAAATGTACCGGTCAGGTTATTGCGTACAACGGCATCAAAGCCTTTCGCAGAGATCATCTCCAGGGGAGAAGGAAACTGACCGCCTGCATTATTGACCAGGCCATGGATACGGCCGCGTGCTTTGAGGATATCGCTGATCGTAGTCTTGACGATTTCTTCATCGCGGATATCACAGACATGGGTACTGGCCGAGCCGCCATCGGAGATGATTTCTGTCTGTACATGATCGAGCTTTTCCTGTTTACGGCCCAGCAGTACAACATGAGCTCCCAGTGCAGCGAGTTCGTGAGCGGTGCAACGACCTATGCCGCTGCCACCACCGGTGATGATCATGACCTGGTCTTTAAAAAGATCGGATCGAAATACCGATTGGTAGGCTGACATTATGCTTGCTCCTGTAGTAAGTCGGTAGGCAGGTCGATAGGCATATCCAGCAGTTGCTGAGCAAAAGCCTTGCCCTGGGGATCAGCGCGCAGACTGGCCATGCCGCCACCGCCCAAGGCATTTTCCAGCAAGAAGTTCAGAGCATGCAGACCAGGGAGTTCATACCGGGTAACGCGCCCCGTCTCTGCATCCAGAACATGACTAAAATAGGAAGCCACATGTTCGGGCGTCAGGGCTCGTCGCAGCCAGGGCAGATACTCAGGACGGCGTGCGATAACGCCGATGTTGCTATGGTTACCTTTGTCACCAGAACGCGCCCAAGCCAAACGCACCAGGGGGACTTGCGTTGAAAGGGCAGGTAGTGTCTGTGCAGTCTCTCCCT